>NCDQ01000150.1 GCA_002280275.1 Caulobacter vibrioides
GCGCGTCGAGCAGCGCAACTACGAGATCCGCAAGAACCTCCTGAAGTACGACGACGTCGTCAACGACCAGCGCAAGGCCGTGTTCGAGCAGCGCCAGGAGTTCATGGAGTCCAGCGACCTCTCGGACATCATCACCGAGATGCGCCACGACACGATCGACGATCTGGTCGCCCGCCACCTGCCGCCCAAGGCCTATGCCGAGCAGTGGGACGTCGAGGGCCTGACCGAGCGCGTGAAGTCGATCCTGGGTCTCGATTTGCCGATCGCCGAGTGGGCCGCCGAGGAAGGCATCGCCGACGAGGAGATGAAGGAGCGCATCACCAAGGCGGCCGACGAATACGCCGCCCAGCGCGAGGAGATCATCACGCCCGAGCAGATGCGCTCGGTCGAGAAGAACTTCCTGCTGCAGATGATCGATCTGCAGTGGCGCGAGCACCTGATGCACCTGGATCACCTGCGCAACGTCATCGGCCTGCGCGGCTATGGCCAGCGCGATCCGCTGAACGAGTACAAGACCGAGGCCTTCTCGCTGTTCGAGAAGCTCTTGGGCGACCTGCGCACCAACACCACCCGCTGGCTGATGACGGTCGAGATCGCCTATGCCGAGCCGGAGGTCCCGCACACGCCGCTGGACAACCTGGTCGAGGTGCACCTGGACCCGCTGACCGGCGAGAACGCCGCCTTCGCCGGCGCCATTCCCGAGGGCCTGTCGCCCGCCCAGCGCGAGGCCCTGCCCGTCTCGGCCCTGCCGGAAGATTGGGAGCGCACCAACCGCAACGCCCCCTGCCCCTGCGGCTCGGGCAAGAAGTTCAAGCAGTGCCACGGCTCGCTGGTGCGCTGAGCTGAACGGATCTGAGTGAAGACAAAGAGCCCGCCCCGGGAGACCAGGGCGGGCTTTTTGCTTTCCCTCTCCCCTTGCGGGAGAGGGTGGCCGCCGCAGGCGATCGGGTGAGCGGTCGCACTCAGCTATCCGGACACGTCTTTCAACCCCTCATCCGGCGCTCCGCGCCACCTTCTCCCGCAAGGGGAGAAGGATAACGATCGCGGCCCCCGCCAGCAGCGCCGCCGCGATTATCCCCGACAGTCGGACTCCAACCACCACATTCGTCCCCGCCAGCGCGCCGAAGATCGCCACCCCGGCCGCGCCCCCGACCTGGCGACAGGCGTTGAGCGCGCCGGACGCCGCGCCGGCCTCATGGCGGTCGACGCTGGCCAACAGACCGCTGGTCAGGGCCGGGATGGCCAGGCCCATGCCGCCAGGGATCAGAGCGAAGCCGGGCAGCATCTCGAGCACGGCGCTCGAGCCGTCCAACCGCGCGGTCAGAGCGTAACCGCACGCCGCGATCAGCACGCCGCTCGCGGTCACGACCTTCGCTCCAAAGCGCGAGACGAGGCCGCCGCTGGCGAGGTTGGAGACGATGAAGGTGGCTGTCAGCGGCAGAAAAGCCAGTCCAGCCTTGCCCGGCGGCCAGCCCAGGCCACGCAACATGTAGAGACCCAGCACGAAGATCATCCCGTAGTAGGTGAGGTTCAGGGTCGAGCCGACCACCACCGCCAGCCAGGCCGGGCGTCGCGCGAAGGCGCGCAAAGGCATGGCTGGATGCGCCGCGCGTCGTTGGTGGAACAGGAACAGCGCGACGAGCAGCAAGCCTGCGACCAGCGCACCCGTCGGGCCGGCGCGCCATCCGCGATGGCCGCCCTCGATCAGCGCGCCGACCACGAGGGTGACGGCGGCGGCGGCCAGCAACTGCCCCGTCACGTCCGGCGGCGTCGTTTTCCGGGGCAAGGTCGGCGGCGCGACGATCTGGGTCAGAACCGCGCCCAGCAGGCAGATCGGCAGATTGATGAAGAACACCCAGCGCCAGCCCAGGGTCTCGACCAGCAGGCCGCCCAGCACGGGTCCGGCCGCGATCGACACCCCGCCGGCGGCGGTCCACCACCCCACGGCTGCGGCCCGCCCGCGGTCGTCCCCGTGAGCGGCATTGGCGATCAGGGCCAGCGACGGCGGGATCAGCAAGGCGCCGGCCGCCCCTTGCGCCGCGCGGGCCATGACCAGGCTGATCGGGCCGGTCGCCAGGCCGCAGATCGCCGAGGCGGCGCCGAACAGCACCAGTCCCCAGACGAAGGCGCGCTTGGGCCCGACGCGGTCGCCGATCGCCCCCGCCGACAGCAGCATCGCCGCCAGCGCCAGGACATAGGCGTCGACCAGCCACTGTAGCTGCGCCGTCGAGGCGCCGAACGCTTGGCCGATGGCGTCCAGCGCGACATTGACGATGGTCACGTCGAGCTGAGTGACGAAGAAGCCGAAGCTGGCGGCGGCGGTGACCCAGCCCAGGCGGAGCGTATGCGAAGGAGCGATCATGGCCCGGTCATGCGGCCTGCCGCGCTGGGGTTGTTACACGTGTCGATGAACCATCACGGCCGGATTGGGTCTAAGGTGGCGACATGGACGCCAATATCGCCTCCCCCGCCGCCCTGATCGGTGATCCGACCCGCGCGGCCATGCTTCAGGCCTTGCAGGACGGTCGGGCCCAGCCCGCCAGCGCCCTAGCCTGGGCCGCCGGTGTCACCGCCCAGGCGGCCAGCAACCACTTGGTCAAGCTGGTCGACGGCGGTCTCCTGGCGGTCGAGCGCCAGGGCCGCCATCGCTATTACCGCCTGGCCTCCGCCGAGGTGGCGCACGCCATCGAGGCCCTGTCGGTGATCGCCGCCCCCGTCCGCTCGCTGGCGATCCCCCGCACGCCCAAGGCCCGGGCCCTGCGCGACGCTCGCTGTTGCTATGGCCATCTGGCAGGCCGTCTGGGGGTTAAGGTGTGCGAGGCCCTGCTCGAGCGCGACCTGATCCGCATGGCCGGGGAGAGGCTCTATGCAGTCACCCCCGCCGGCCACGCCTGGTTCGAGGACCTCGGCGTTTCGCCCCAGACCCTGCGCGGCGCGCGCGGTGTGGCGCGGCCATGCCTGGACTGGACAGAGCGCCGCCATCACCTCGCAGGCCCCCTGGGCGTCAAGCTGCTGGCGACGATGACCGAGCGGGGCTGGCTGGCCCTGGAGCCCAAGGGACGCGCGGTCCGCCTGACGCCGGACGGCGCACGAGCTTTGCAAGACCAGTTGGGCGTGACTCTGGACGAGACCGGTCAGACGACCGCCTGACGCCCCCCCCCCTCAGAAAAATCGTACATGAACGAAATCTGCCAGAGCGGCCGCCGACGCCGTTCAGCTTGGCCCTGCCATGGTCTGTCTCACGGGGTTGCTGACCCCGGAGACTTTCAAAAGGGACGAAGGACCAAGACCATGACCATCACGACTAAGATCAAGACGATCACCCTGACCCTGGGCGCCGCCGCCACCGCGCTGGCGATGACCGCCGCGCCCGCCGCCCACGCCATGGACGAAAAGCTGGGCGGCGTCGTCGGCTGCAAGGCCTCGGGCAAGAAGCAGGAAGTCGGTGCCGTCGTCGGGGCCCTGCTGGGCGCCGCGGCCGGCTCGAACCTGGCCAAGAACGATCGCGGCACGGGCACGGCCATCGGCGCCGTGGTCGGCGCGGGCGCCGGCTCGCTGGTCGGCTGCAAGATGCAGAAGAGCGACGCGGCCCAGGAGGTCGGCGGGATCTACAAGTCGGGCGGCTACCGCTACGCCCAGACCGTCCAGGCCGCGCCGCTGGTCAAGATCGAAAAGAAGATGGTCGCCCGTTCGACCGTCAACCTGCGGGCCGCCGCCTCCACCCGGGGCGAGCGCCTGGGCGCGGTGGGCTCGGGCACGACCTTCCAGGCCCTGGGCCGCACCAAGGACGGCAAGTGGATCCTGGTTGGCCAGGACGGCGTCGGCGTCGGCTTCGTCTCCAGCGCCTACGTCTACCGCGCCTAAGCGCAGCTAGAGCGATCGAGGGCTAAACCCCCTCGCCGAGCTTTCGGGGCGCGACCGCTCCGTCCCTCTGGACGCGTTCCGAGAAGAGAGCCCGTCCGGTCTCCCCATGACCGGGCGGGCTTTTTCGTGGGCGAGGCTCAGGACAGCGCGCTGACCCCGCCCAGCCAGGTCTGCCAGACCACCACCAGCGCCCAGTGCAAGAGCACCGCCGGCCAGACCGAGCCGGTGACCCGCTTGGTCACCGCGCAGCCCAGGCCCAGCACCGCGCAGCACAAGAGGAAGTCGGCCCGCAGGAACACCGGCGCGGCGTTTGGCAGGAAGGTCAGGGCCTCGACCACGTGCCACAGCACATAGAGGCCAGTGGCGCCCCCGATCTCGACCCACGGCCGCCGCCCCTCCCCCGGCCCCGGCGTCAGCACCGCCCGAAACGGGATCTCTTCGCCGAGGGCCGGGATCAGGATCACCGTCAGCATCCGCCAGGCCAGGCCCGGCTGGGTCGGCGTCAGCTGATAGAGGCCGGTTGAGAAACCGATCACCGCCATGGTCGCCAGGGTGAGCGCGGAGACAGCCAGGCAGAACCCCCACTGCCGCGCGGTCGGCAGGGTGCGCAGGCTGGAGAGGAGGCGGTGGCGGTAGATCGGGCGGCTCCTACGCCCCCTCTCTCTTTGAGAGAGGGAGGGGCCCATGCGCAGCATGGGAGGGTGAGAGGTTAGGGTCTTTCAAGGCGTAGAACCGACGCCCCAGCGAGTCGATCTCATTGTAAAGATGAAGGTTTTCCTGAAAAGGCGAAACCACTCACCCTCCCACCGCTTCGCGGCGGGCCCCACCCTCTCTCAAAGAGAGAGGGATTCGATCGTCACGTCCGCCAGCGCAGCGTCTGGTCCTTGACCGGGTTGACGAACGGTCGGCCCTCGCGGCGGCTGGCGTTCCATTCGCGCTTGCACTGGTGGTACCAGCGGGCCTGCTGGTCGGCGTCGCCCACCCACATCAGGGGCGGGTTGCACTTGAGGCCCGGAGTCTGGTTCTCGACGATCTTGCCGTCCTGGCGCAGGAAGGCGCGGGCGGCGATGCGGATGAGCGGATAGAGCGCCGTGAACGCCCAGTGATCCGACCACATGATCTGGTTCATCCGGGTCTTGTGGGCGTTGATCGGGGTCATGGCCGACAGGGCCAGCACCTGCTTGGTCCCCACCGTCACATGCTCCCAGCGCAGGCCCGGCAGGCGGAAGGTGATTTCGGTCAGGGGCTCGCCGCCCAGAATGGCGTAGGCCTTGGAGTTCTTGGACGGCTCGTGCCGCACCATGGTGAAGCCGGCCTCGCTGGGCGCGAAGCACTTCTTCTTTTCATGCTGGCTGGTCTTGGTGCGCCACCACCATTGTTGGTGGACGTAAGGCCCGTGGGCCGGGTCGATCAGGCCCAGCACCGCGTGGTCGATATGGATGTCGTAGTCCAGGTGATCGACCAGCTTGGGCTTGCCGCCCACCACGCCCGGGATCACCGGCGGCGGCTCGGGCGGCGCACCGTCAAAGCGCGGGTCGGACGACATCCAGATCCACACCAGCCCCTGGGCCTCGACCGTGGGATAGCGGCGCACCCGCACCTTGGTGATGTCGAAGTCGCTGTCGGCGGTCAGGGATGGGATCGCCGTACAGGCGCCGTCCGGCCCAAAGCGCCAGCCGTGATAGGGGCACTCGACGCTGTCGGTCCCGTCGGCCTCGCGATGCAGGCGGCCGGCCGACAGGGCGGCGGCGCGGTGGGGACAGATGTCGCGGATCGCATAGACCTCGCCGCCGCGCGTGCGGCCCAAGAGCACCGGCTCGCCCAGATATTCGCGCTTGGACTTCGTGCCCGGCTTGAGGTCAGGCGACAGCGCCGCCACGTACCAGGCGTCCCAGACGAAACCCTCGCCGAACTTGTCGGCGGCGGCGGATTTGGCGGGTTTGGAAGCGTCGTCGGGCATGGCCTGGCTGTGCATCAAGTTGATTGCGGTTTCACGACGCTGTGAGGCGGAAATAACGGCGTTCATAGCTCAACAGCGCCCCCTCCCCCGTTGCACGGGGGAGGAGGACGCCGCCCCCCTCCTGCCCCGCTTGCGGGGGAGGTGGCGCGCGGCGAAAGCCGCGTGACGGAGGGGGCGCTAAAGCCCCCGCCCGCCTACCGCGACCCCGCCGTCTCCACCAGGCGCTGATAGAAGCGGACCATACGCTCGACATTGTCGAGGCTGATGTGCTCGTCGGTGCCGTGGATCACCTTGGTGCCGTCGACGGTCAAAACCAACGGCTGGAAACGATAGACGTCCGCCGACACCCCGCCCATGTAGCGGCTGTCGGTGCCGGCGGTGACCAGGCCCGGCACCACCGGGGCCTTGCTCTCGTCGGCGGCCAGGCCCGCCAGGGTCTTCCAGGCGTCAGACCCCGTTGACGACACCGCCGACGGCTCATTGCGGTGGCCCTCGAAGGCCAGTTCGACGGGCAGGTCGCCGACGGCCTCCTTGGCCTTGGCCATCACCTTGTCGGAGGTGTCGCCCGGCGCGATGCGATAGTTGATCCAAGCGCTGGCGTCCTGCGGAAGGACGTTCTCCTTGGGCGAGCCCTTGAGCATGGTCGGCGCGATGGTGGTGTGAAGCATGGCCGCCCCCGC
>NCDQ01000619.1 GCA_002280275.1 Caulobacter vibrioides
ATGGCGCGACGGATCGCATAGGGCTGCCGGTTCTGCTGCGACAGTTGCGCATAGACCTGCATCTGGCGCGCGGGGTCGGGATTGACCGCGAAGGCCGTGACTTGGTCGAGGGTCAGGGCCTCCTCGCGATAGAGGTCCAGCAGCGCCGGGGCCACCGCCCCCAGCCGCAAGCGCTGGCGGACGATCTGCGGCGAGACGCCGGACCGGGCCGCGATTTCCTCGACGCCATAACCCTTGCGGTCGGCGAGGTCCTTGAAGGCCTCGAACTGATCGGCCGGGTGCATGTCCCGACGCGAAATGTTCTCGTCCAAAGAAATCTCGGCCGGGTCGTTGGTCGTATCGACCACGCAGCGCACCGGTTCGGTCTTGCTGAGCAGCTTGCGCTTGGCCAGGAGCTTGAGGGCCTGACGGCGACCTTCGCCGATGGTGACGAGGTAGTAGCCGCTTTCCTGGCCGCCTTCCTTGACCTCGGGCTCGACCACCAGGGGCTGGAGCAGCCCCTTGAACCGGATGCTGGCCGCGCGGGCTTCGATGTCCTCGGCCGAATGGCCGACGCGCCGCGCGTTGCGCGGCGAGGCCTTCAGCTTGTTGAGGGCGATGTCACGCACTTCGCCGGGTTGGACCGGAACGCGCCCGGCCTTCATGGCCGGGGCGTGTGCGGTGTCTTGGACTTGGGTCATGTCTGCCTCCTTGGGACAGGGGTGCAGGCGCAAAGCGCGCCTGAACCCCTGCCCGTCGGCGAGACCGGGGGTGCAAACGGAGGGGCGGCTTCGCGGGGACCCGGCTGCAGGGCGTTGCTGACCCGCTGTCCGATCTTGCCCGTAGCGACCGAAGCTGGGCGGAAGCCGATCCGAAGTGCGCCAGGGGCGGAGCCCCAAGCCACACGCCCGCGGCAGCGGGCGCGCTCAAGGACTCCCCCGGCGAGCGCCTCAGAGATTGAAGATGTGGGCCGTGGTCGGATCGGGATCGGCATTTCGTAGGGCCCGCGTCAACGCATCGAGCCGCTTGTTCAGGCGGATCTTGTCGGGCTCCAATCCGTCGATGATCGCGCCCCAGCTATTGAGCCTGGCGGCGAGCGCAGCGAGGGCTTGCTCGACGCCCGCCAGGGCCTGGCCGATCTGGCGGGTGACCACCACTTTGGCGCGGATTTCCGTTAGCGCCCAGATGACGCTGCTCAGATGGAAGCGGGGATCAACAAGCGGATGGAGACCGCGAACGGCGGTGCGGGCGGCGTCGAGATAGGCGGCCAAGATATCTTGCAGGGCCATGAGAGGTCCTCGTTTCACAGGACCTTC
>NCDQ01000620.1 GCA_002280275.1 Caulobacter vibrioides
TGACGTCAATGGCCACCAGGGTCGTCGACAGGAAGGCGACCTCCCCGCCCAGCAGGCCAAAGCCGCTGTCGAGATAGCGGTTGAAGGTGTCGAAGAAGCGATCGATGACGCCGGTGTCGCTCATGACGCCGGCCGCCCGAAGAAGCGCTCGCGCGCCGCGGCCCAGGCCGCGCGGCAGGCCGCGTCGCCTTGCGGCGCCGTTCGGCATCGCGCCAGTTCGCGCTCGGGTCCGGCGCCCAACGCGCCCGTCGCGCCGGCGGGCCGACCCGCGCCGGAGGGTGGAGCCTGGGACGCCCTGCCCGCCAAGACAGCGCCCCCCAGCAAGATGATCAGTGAAGTCCCCCAAACGAGGGACCGGGTCATGGCTGGGGCGCGGCTCCCATGAACTTGGAGAAGCGGGCCTTGGCGTCGGCGCGGGCCGCGGCCCGGTCGGCCGCGTCCAGAGCCTCGGCCCGGCCATTGGCGACCACGACGGCGGTCAAGGCCGACAGCTGTTGGGCTTGCAGGGCCAGGAGCTGGTTACCGGCCTGGGCGGCCTGCAACGCGCCGCCCGCGCCCTGGCTCGCCGAGACCAGGTTCTGCATCTCGACGCGACTGGTTTCCAGGCCCTCGACGACGCCGGCCTGGACCTTCAGGGCGTCCTCGAAGCTGGCCACCGAGGTGGCCCAACGGGTTTCGGCCCGCAGGGTCAGGTCGGCGTCGCTGGCGGTGAGGTCGGCCAGGCCATAGCGCCGATGGAAGGCGTCCTGGATATCGCGAACATTATAGGCCAGCGCGCGGGCCTCGCCGAGCAAGGCCTGGGTGGCGGCGACCTGTTCCTGCAAGGCCGACAGCGACGAATAGGGCAAGCTGGCCAGGTTGCGCGCCTGGCCGATCAGCATCTGGGCCTGGTTCTGCAGGCTGGTGATCTGGTTGTTGACCTGCTGCAAGGCCCGCGCCGCCTGCAGGACGTTTTGCGCATAGTTGCTGGGATCGTAGACGGCGACCTGGGCCTGGGCCGTCGGGGTCAGGCTGGTCGTGGTGGCGATCATGGCCGCGCCGCACAGCAGCGCCGCCAGACGGCGTCGGGTCATATTCATCGCAGGGACTCCGGGACGAGACTGGAAGGCAGGAGGTCGGCGGCCCAGGCCAGCCGGCGATGGCGCAGCCAGGCGGCGGCGAAGCCGTCCGGACCGTGGGCGGCCAGAACCTGGGCGATGTCGGCTTGGTCGGTCTTCGAGGACGCGGCGCAAAAGGCGCGGGCGATGGGCCCCAGACCCAGGTCGAAGAGCCGTTCACCGGACCTGGACTGGA
>NCDQ01000621.1 GCA_002280275.1 Caulobacter vibrioides
GTTACGGTCTGCATCGTCGCGGGCGCGGCGGACGGGGCCGCAGGCTGATTTTCGGTCGAAGGCGTGACCGGCGCTGGGGCTGGCGTCTGGGCGGGGTCCTGCTGCGCCATGGCGCTCGGCGCCACCAGCAATCCAACCAACGCCGTCTTCACCGGTACGCGCTTTGCCATTTCTTGTCCCCAGAAGGCTACTCGTCTCCCCCGAATGAGGAGAATGCGAGTTATTATCATGGAAAGAAAATGGCATTGATAATGAATCGCATGCACGATTGCGAACCAGCCGTGCACCGGCGATGCATACGCACTGAAGAAGTTGGGAAATGGCGCGCCGCGACGGACGATACCGAGAACTGTTGCGCCAACGTGGCGCTCGCTTGCTGAGGTCCGGAACGCGCCGCTTCCAGACATCGGGGGGCGCGATGATCTGACAGTGTCAGCGAAGCTTGCTGGCGATGAAGTCGACGAAAGCCCGCACCCGTGCCGGCATGTTCGCCCCGCCGACGAAGACGGCGTGAATCTGCTCGACATCCCCGGGATTGAAGGCCTCCAGCACCGGGACCAGCCGACCGGCTTCCAGATCTTCGGCCACGCTGAAATTGCCCACGCGGGTGATGCCGACCCCTGCAATGGCCAACTGGCCCAGAGTCTCGCCGTTGTTGGCTTCGATGTTCCCATGCACGGTCAAGGCATAGTCGCGCCCCTCCTTGCGGAACGGCCAGACCGGCTCCGCGCGGCGGAAATTAAAGTTGAGACAGTTGTGGTCATGCAGGTCCTCCGGGACCTGCGGCGTCCCGCGTCGGGTAAGATACTCGGGCGAGGCGACGATGATCCGCCCCGTCTGCCCCACCCGCCGCGCGGTCAAGGGGCTATCGGCCAGAACGCCGAAGCGGATCGCAACATCGGCCTGCCCGCCGGGGATATCGGCGATGGCGTCCGTCAGACTGATGTCGACCAGAATATGCGGATACAGGGCCGCGAACTCGCCCAGCAGCGGCACGATGCATTGGCGACCGTGGGCGAGAGCGGCACTGACCCGCAGGCGTCCGCGCGGCGCGCCTTGGTCGGCGATTTCCCGCTCGGCGTCGTCGAGGTCGGCGAGGATGCGTCGCGCCGCGCCGAGATAGGCCTGCCCTTCCGCCGTCAGCGTCAGGACCCGGGTGCTGCGCAGCATCAGCCGCGCGCCGAGCCGCGCCTCTACCCGGTCGATCGTGCGGCTCACCGCCGAGGGGGTGAGGCCGAGGGCACGGCCGGCGGCCGAGAAACTTCCGTGCCGGACGATGGCGGCGAAGACCTC
>NCDQ01000622.1 GCA_002280275.1 Caulobacter vibrioides
GCCCTCGCAGCGCTGCTTCCGGCCGTCGCCTCAGCGCAGGTCTCCTACGTCCGCGCCGGCAAGCTGATCGACCCTCAGGCCGGCAAGGTGCTGACCGACCAGCTTCTCCGCATCGAGGGCGAGCGCATCGTCTCGGTCGCGCCCTGGAAGGGCGCGCCCAAGGACGCCCCCAAGGACGCCAAAGTCATCGACTGGTCGGGCCTGACCGTCCTGCCGGGCCTGATCGACATGCACACCCACATCGTCGATGACGAGCAGAGTGAGAACATCGCCCTGCCGCTGCTGCGCTCGGCCGCTCAACAGGCCTATATCGGCGCAGGCCATGCCCGCTTGACCCTGTTGGCCGGTTTCACCAGCGTGCGTGATGTTGGAACCTGGCGGGCGCTGGGCGACGCGGCCCTGCGTGATGCCATCAACGAAGGGCTCGTGCCCGGACCGCGCATGTCCGTCGCTGGGGCCTATGTCACCGCGCCGGGCGGGGGCGGGGAAATCACCGGCGTCGCGCCTGACGTGACGATCCCGGCTGAGATGCGACGCGGGGTGGTCGAGGACGCCGCCGATGTCCACAAGAAGGTTCGCGCCCTGCTGGTGGGCGGCGCCGACTTCATCAAGCTGATCGCCACCGGCGCGGTCCTGACCGAGGGCACCGAGCCAGGCCAACTGGAACTGTCCGAAGACGAGATCCGCGCCGCCGTCGAAGAGGCCGCCAAGCGCGGGACCTATGTCACAGCCCACGCCCACGGCGCCGAGGGGATCAAGACCGCCGTCCGCGCTGGGGTGCGGTCGATCGAGCACGGCTCGCTGATCGACGACGAGGGGATCGCCCTGATGAAGGCCAAGGGCGCGTTCCTGGTGGCCGACATCTACAATGGCGACTTCATCGACACCTATGGCCGCGAGCGCGGCTGGCCCGAGGGCATGATCCGCAAAAATCGCGAGACCACCGACGCCCAGCGCGACGGCTTCCGAAAGGCGGTGAAGGCCGGGGTCAAGATCGCCTATGGCACTGACGCTGGCGTCTATCCGCACGGCGGGAACGCGCTCCAGATGCCCTACATGGTCAAGTACGGCATGACGCCGATGCAGGCGATCCAGTCGGCGACCACGGTGGCGGCCGAGCTGATGGGCAAGACGGGTCAGGTCGGTTGCGCCGCCGCCGGTTGCTACGGCGACCTGATCGCCGTTGCGGGCGATCCGCTCGCGGACGTCTCCACCCTGACCAAGGTCGCTAAGGTCATGAAGGGCGGGGCGGTGGTGAAGGACGACTAAGTCCCCGGCTGGCGCGGCTCAT
>NCDQ01000623.1 GCA_002280275.1 Caulobacter vibrioides
AAGATCGCCAAGGAAGTCTTCGAGCACATGTGGGCCGGCGAAGGTCGCCCCGCTGAGATCGTCGAGAAGCGCGGCCTGGTGCAGATCAACGACACCGGCGCGATTGAGAAGGCCATCGACGACCTGATCGCCGCCAACCCCGACAAGGCCGAAGCCGTGAAGGACAAGCCGCAGGCGCTGGGCTGGTTCGTCGGCCAGGTCATGAAGGCCACGGGCGGCAAGGCCAATCCGGGCACGGTCAACGAGCTTCTGCGAAAGAAGCTCGGGGTCGAATAGGCTGACCGCGCCTAGAAGACGAAAACAGGGCCCGCAGCGCAAGCCGCGGGCCCTTCTTCTTGATCATCTAGAGCATTTTTCGAGCGAAGTGGTTCCGGTTCGCGTGAAGAAAAATGCGCCAAAACAAAAGATTAGAGCTCACGGCCTGACGCAGTCAGGTCGTAAAATGCTCTAGCGGCCTGCGATCACTTCGAAGATCAAGCCTGTCGCGATGGCGGCCAGCACGTAATCATTGCCGGTGCGGTACCAATAGTAGCCGCGCGGCGGCGAACGCAGATTGTAGCGATAGTAGTCGGTCACGACATAGCCATGGCCGCGATAGTAGCTCGGCAGATAGGCTCCGCGACGCCAGGCGCTATAGCCTGGGCGATAGCCAGGGTGGCCGTAGTAGGCTGAGGGCGGCGGGCCATAGTACCAGCGGCTGTTGTAGTAGTAGCCGTTGTGACGGCCGCGATCCCAGCGGTCGCCTCGATCCCAACCACCGCGGCGATCGCGATCCCAGCCGCCCCGGTCGTGATCTCGCCCGCGATCCCAGTTGCGGTCACGGTCACGATGCTCCCAGCGTCCGCGATCTTGGGCGGCGGCCTCTGTGGCCGTCAGGGCCATGGGGGCGGCCACGGAGGCCGCGGCGGCGATCGTCAGCAGCAGACGCTTCATCTCGTCTTCTCCTCGTGGTCGGGCGAACGCCCTCCGGCGCCGCCAAATGTCCCTCGACCGTGGAACGCACGATGGGCGGTGCTGGCTGAACCCAGCCTGAATGGCGTTGTCAGCGATTTACCCTGTCGCCCTCTTGGCGGGCGGCGCAGCGGGGACCATGTTCTGGAACAACTACGATTACGGGAGGGGAGGCCGATGAGCCGTCCGATCGAACTGCACTATTGGCCCACGCCCAATGGGTGGAAGATTTCCATCGCTCTGGAGGAGATGGGGCTGCCCTACGAGATGATCCCGGTGAACATCGGCGTCGGGGAGCAGTTCAAGCCGGAGTTCCTGGCGATCAGCCCGAACAACC
>NCDQ01000624.1 GCA_002280275.1 Caulobacter vibrioides
GATGATCCTGAAGCGTTTAAGGCCACGGCGCACAACTATTGGCTGTCGAACTGGAAATATCTGGCCACCGATGAGAGCCAGACCGTCGCTGACATCAGCGCCGACGCCAAGGGGCTGGCCCTGCCGAAGGCCGTGATCGATAAGATCTTTTACAGCAATGCCCGCCGCGTGTTCTTAAGCGCCAAAAAATAAACTCAAAAGGGGAGACTTCCATGTCCGTTCGCCACTATCTGATGTCCACGGCCCTTGGCTGCACTTTGGGCTGCGCATTAGTGCTGATGCCGGTTTGCGCCACCGCCCAGACCACACCGTCGCCGGCCACTTCCGCCCGCGCGGCCAACGACACCCTCGCCCCCTCAGGCCGCTGGTCGCTGCCGGAACGTCAGCAGGCCAAGACGCCGCCCATGGGCTGGAACTCCTGGAATGCCTTTCGCACCGAGGTTGATGAGGCTAAGGTGATGGGGGCCGCGCAAAAACTGGTCGACAGCGGCCTGTCGAAACTGGGCTATGTCTATGTCAACATCGACGATGGCTGGTGGCTGAAGCGCCGCACCTCCGATGGTCGGATGCAGATCAGAACCCAGATATTTCCGTCCGCCGCTGTGCCGGGCAAAGACCCCAGTTTCCGGGCCTATGTCGATAAGGTGCACGCCATGGGGCTGAAGGCCGGTATCTATACCGATGTCGGCCGCAATGCCTGCTCGCAGGCCTACGATCTGCACTCGCCCAACCTGCCCGAAGGCACAACGGCCGAGCGCGAAGTCGGCCTTTATGGCCATGAGCAGCAGGACATTGATCTTTATTTCAAGGACTGGGGCTTTGATTACATTAAGGTCGATGCCTGCGGGATTAATGTCTATGGGCCGGGCACGGCCGTGGTTAAGGACAATAACTACACCGCCTTCCCGCCCCTGATCGATCAGGCAACCATTTCCCGCACCAATATTCCGGCTGTGCGGGCCATGTACGAAAAGGTTGATGCCGCCCTGAAAAGCGCCAATCCGGACGGCGACTACATCCTGTCGCTCTGCAACTGGGGCAGTGCCGATGTCCGCACCTGGGGCAAGGATGTCGGCCATATGTGGCGCACCAGCGGCGACATCACCCCGACCTGGACGCGGATGCTGCACAATTTCGATAGCGCCTCGACCCGCGCCCTCTACGCCAAGCCGGGCGCCTGGAACGACCCCGACATCCTCTTCGTCGGCCACGGCGACTTCGACCAGAACCACCTGACCGAGGCCTGGTCGCACTTCACCCTCTGGGTCATGATCAACGCGCCGCTGT
>NCDQ01000625.1 GCA_002280275.1 Caulobacter vibrioides
CATGGGCTGGATCAGCCTGTCGGGCCTTATCCTGGCGACGTCGTTCTGGTTTACGCCGGACCTTCTGACCGCAACGGCCCCGATCCTGGCCGGTCTGGTGCTGGCCGTACCGCTGACCATGCTGGGCGCCCATAAGGTGGCTGGCCTAAAGCTGAAGACCAATGGCCTGTTCATGACGCCGGAAGAGCGCCGCCCGCCGGCCATCGTCCGCGCCGCCGTCGGAACGGCCTGCGAGCCGCCGATCCGTTGGTTCGCGCGCCACGGCCGCCCGATCGGTCCCACCACCAAGATCCGCGACGCAGCCTGATCAGCCGCAACGCCGAACCGGGCTGGTCCTGAGGTTCCCGGAGCGGTAGAAGCGCGACTTCGTTTCTTTCCACGGAGCCGCGTGTCGTGTCGCGTCTGTTCAGCGCCTATGTGATCGTCGATTGGAGCGCGGCGGCCAAGCCGACCACGGGCGCGGATTCCATCTGGATCGGGGTGCTCAAGCGCGACGTCCGCTTCCGCCTGAGCTTCGAGAGCTACAATCCCGCGACGCGCGGTGAGGCCGAGACCAAGCTGGCCGCCATTCTCGACGACCTGAAAAAGCGCGGCGAACGGGCCCTGGTCGGTTTCGACTTCCCGCTCGGCTTCCCGCGCGGCCTGGCGCAAGCCCTGGCCCTGCCGGGCGAGACGCCCTGGCGCGCGGTCTGGGACCAGCTGGGCAAGATGGTCAAGGACAAGGCCGACAACACCAACAACCGCTTTGGCGTCGGCTCTGAGATCAATCGCCGCCTGACGGGCGGCCCGTTCCCCTTCTGGGGTTGTCCGCCCAAGGACGCCCTGACGACCCTGCAGCCCAAGCGGGTCCGTGAGCATGGGCCGGACGACCTGCCCGAGTTCCGCTATGCGGATCAGGCGGCCAAGGGCGCGCACTCGATCTGGAAGCTCTACTACAACGGCTCGGTCGGCGGTCAGGCGATCATGGGTATCCCCGCCGTGCGCCGCCTGAGGGACGCCCGCGGCGACGCCGTTCGGGTCTGGCCGTTCGAAACGGGCTTCAAGGCCCTGAGCGACGCGGATCTGGAAGGCGTCGACGTCGTCTTGGCCGAAGTCTATCCCTCGCTGTTGAAGCCGACGCCCGCGCCGGGCGAGGTCAAGGACCTGGCTCAGGTGCGTAGCCTGGCCGAGCACTTCGCCAAGCTGGACGAGGCCGGCAAGCTGGGGGCGTCGTTCGACGCGCCCAAGGGCT
Source organism: Caulobacter vibrioides (assembly GCA_002280275.1). GTDB lineage: Bacteria > Pseudomonadota > Alphaproteobacteria > Caulobacterales > Caulobacteraceae > Caulobacter > Caulobacter vibrioides_A. The sequence goes on from NCDQ01000625.1 coordinate 1,232, forward strand.
TGGCCGAAGACGCGCTCGCGGCGGCGGCGACCGAAGAAGGCTGGATCCTGGG
>NCDQ01000151.1 GCA_002280275.1 Caulobacter vibrioides
GAGGATCACCGTCTACTATGAGCAAAGCCAGGAGCGCGGCGGCAAGCGCGCCGCCCGCGGCGCTCTGGCCCGCAGCGACATTTCGCTGACGCGCCTGCGCGACGATGTGCGCGTTCTTGACCTCCTCCATGAGGTGGAACTGGCCTGGATCGACGCTATAGCGGCGGAGGCCGAGGCGCGGCTCGCGGCGGATCGGCTTGCGATCACTCAGCGCGCCCAGGCCGAGGTCAATCGCCGGGTGAAGGTGGCGCGTGACCCGCTGTTCGCCGGCGCCCGCGCCGACGCCCAGGTCGCGGAGGCTGGGATCGCCTTGTCTCAGGCGCAAGCCAGAGCGACCAACGCCCGGCGCGCGCTAGCCGCCTTCTGGGGCGGCGGCGAGATCGAGATTGATGCGACAGCGCTGGAGGACCTTTCGCCCGCCGACCAGGCCGCCGGCCCCGCTTCAGCGACAGACCTCGCGCTGATCGACGCACAGCGCGGCGTCGCCGCCGCAAGGCTGCGCGTCGAAGAGAGCAAGGCCGTCCAGGATCCGACCTGGCGCGCAGGCCTGCGGTACCTCAATGACGGGGGCGACGTCGCGGCGGTCATCGGCGGCTCCATTCCGCTGGGCCGCTACGACACCAACAAGGCCGGCATTGAACAGGCGCGCGCAGCGCAGACCGCGGCCGAACTCGACCTGATCGGCGCCAGAAGCGTCCTTGAGCGCAAGATCGCCGCCGTCCAAGCCTCGCTCGCCCAGAAGGCCGGCGAGGCGCGTCGGATCGAGGCCGAGATCGTGCCGGCCAACGCCCGTACCGTCGAGCTCGTCCGCGACGGGTTCAATCGCGGCGGCTTTTCCTATCTCGACGTCATCGAGGCTCAGAAAGCCCTGATCGACGCCAAGGCCCGACGGCTCGCCGTCCTCAGATCCTTTCAGATCGACCGCGCCCAGCTCAACCGCCTGACCGGCGCCTTCGCCAGCCTGGTTCCCGCCTCGGAGACCGCCCGATGACCCGCTTGAAATCGCGCTTCGGCGCTCCCCTGGCTCTGGCGCTGGCTGGCGCGCTGAGCCTATCGGCCTGCGGCGAGCTTCCCAAGACCGCCGAAACCGAGGACCACGCCGCCAAGGCCGGCGACTATGAGCGTGGCCCCCACCGTGGCCGCATGCTTCGCGACGGCGACTTCGCCCTGGAAGTCACGATCTTCGAGGACGGCGTGGAGCCGGAGTTCCACGTCTACGCCTATCGCAAGGACAAGCCGATCTCGCCCAAGGACGTCCAGCTTTCGATCACGCTCTCGCGCCTGGACGGCGAGGTGAACCGCTTCGCCTTCGCCCCGGTCGAGGACTATCTGCGCGGCGGCGGCGTGGTCGCCGAGCCGCACTCCTTCGACGTCAAGGTGACGGCGACCTATCAGGGCCAAGCCCATCGCTGGGGCTATGCGTCCTATGAAGGGCGCACCAGCTTCTCGGCGGCGGCCGCGCAAGCCGGCGGGGTGAAGACCGAGATCGCGAGCGCCGCGCCGATCACCGAGCTCGTCGACATGGCCGGCCGGGTCGAGATCACCCCCGAGGGCAAGAGCGAGGTGCGCGCCTGGTATCCGGGGCGGGTCATGAGCCTGCGCGGAGAACTGGGCCAAACCGTCCGCAAAGGTCAGATCCTGGCGCGCGTGGAGTCCAGCGAGAGCCTCCAGACCTACGCTATCCCGGCCCCGATCAGCGGGGTGATCGTCGAGAAGAACCTCAATGTCGGCGACGTGGCGGGCGAGCGGGCGATCTTCGTGATCGCCGATCCGACCAAGCTGCACGCCGAGTTCTTCGTCTACCCGCGCGACGCCGAGAAGGTGCGCGTCGGTCAGCCCGTGGAGGTGCGCAGCCTGTCGGGCGACACCAAGCTGATGGCCGAGGTCGAGGCGGTGCTGCCCACTGCGGACCTGGTCAGCCAGACCCTTGTCGCCCACGCTCACCTCCCCGGAGGGGCGGCCAGCGCCTTCCGGCCCGGCATGGGCGTGGAAGGCTCCTTCCATGTCGGCGCGACGACCGCGCCCCTTGCGGTGCGGACCAAGGCCATCCAGCGCTTCCGCGACTTCGAGGTGGTGTTCGTGAAGGTGGGCGACACCTACGAGGTGCGGATGCTGGAGCTGGGTCGCCGCACGCCCGAGTGGACGCAGGTGCTGGGCGGCCTCAAGCCCGGCTCCGAGTATGTCACCGACGGCGCCTTCCTCATTCGCGCGGACATCGAAAAGTCCGGCGCGAGCCATGACCACTAAGGGGGCGACCATGCTTGAACGCATCATCGCCGCGTCAATCCGGCTACGCTGGATCGTGCTGGCGCTCGTCGCCGCGGCGGCGGCGGTCGGCGTCTGGAGCTTCCAGCGCCTGCCGATCGACGCCACGCCGGACATCACCAATGTCCAGGTCCAGATCAACACCGAAGCGCCGGGTCTCTCGCCGCTGGAGGCCGAGCAAAGGATCACGTTCCCCGTCGAGACGGCCATCGCCGGCCTGCCGGGGCTGCAATACACCCGCTCGGTCTCGCGCTATGGCCTCTCCCAGGTCACCGTCGTCTTCAAGGACGGGACCGACATCTATTTCGCGCGCCAGTTGGTGGGCGAGCGGCTGCAAAGCGCCCGCCCCCAGTTACCTGCCGGTCTGAACCCTGAGATGGGCCCGATCTCCACGGGCCTGGGCGAAATCTTCATGTACACGGTCGAGGCCAAGCCGGGCGCGCGCCGTCCGGACGGTCAGGCCTGGACGCCCGAAGACCTGCGCACGCTGCAGGACTGGGTGATCCGGCCGCAACTGCGCAACACGCCAGGCGTCACCGAGGTCAACACCATCGGCGGCTTCGAGCGGCAGTATCATGTCACGCCCCTGCCCGAGCGCCTGTCCGCCTACGGCCTGACCATGGCCAACGTCGTCTCGGCGCTGGAGCGCAACAACGCCAATGTCGGGGCGGGCTATGTCGAGCGCTACGGCGAGCAATACCTGATCCGCGTCCCCGGTCAGGCGACCGGGGTGGACGATCTTCGCGCGGTCATCGTCGCCAGCCGCAACGGCGCGCCCATCCGCGTGGCCGATGTCGCCGACGTCGGGCTTGGCGAGGAGCTACGCACGGGCGCGGCCACCGAGAACGGCCAGGAGGTCGTACTAGGCACCGTCTTCATGCTGGTCGGTGAGAACAGCCGCACCGTCGCGCGCGCCGCCGCCGAACGCCTGGAACAGGCCGCCAAGGCGCTGCCGCCGGGCGTCACGGCCGAGCCAATTTATGATCGCACCGATCTCGTCGACCGGACGATCGCCACTGTCGAGAAGAACTTGGTCGAAGGCGCGATCCTGGTGATCGTCGTGCTCTTCCTGCTGCTGGGCAACATCCGCGCGGCTCTGATCACTGCGGCGGTCATTCCGCTGTCGATGTTGCTTACCATCACCGGGATGGTCCAGTCGAAGGTCTCGGGCAATCTGATGAGCCTGGGCGCCCTCGATTTTGGCCTGATCGTCGACGGTGCGGTCATCATCGTCGAGAACTGCCTGCGGCGTCTGGGCCAGGCTCAGCATCGCGAAGGCCGCCTGCTGTCGCGTGACGAGCGCTTTTCCCTGGTGGCCAGCGCGGCCAGCGAGGTCATTCGTCCCTCGCTGTTTGGCGTCCTGATCATCACCCTTGTCTATGTCCCGATCTTCGCGCTGACGGGCGTGGAGGGGAAGATGTTCCACCCGATGGCCATCACCGTGGTCATCGCCCTGACCGCCGCCCTTTTGCTGTCCCTGACCTTCGTCCCCGCCGCCGTGGCCATGTTCGTCACCGGCAAGGTCGAGGAGAAGGAAAGCCCGATCATGCGGGGCGCCCGTCAGCTCTACGAAGCGGCGTTGGAGACCGCGCTACGCCTGCGCGTCGCCTTCGTGGCCGGCGCGGTCGTGCTGGTGCTGATCGCGGGTCTGGCCGCGTCGCGGATGGGCTCGGAGTTCGTGCCAAACCTCGACGAGGGCGACATCGCCATGCACGCCCTGCGCATTCCAGGCACCAGTCTCTCCCAGGCCATCGCCATGCAGACGGCGCTGGAGGCCAAGGTCAAGACGCTGCCCGAGGTTGATAGGGTGGTGTCGAAAATCGGCACCGCCGAGGTGGCGACCGACCCCATGCCGCCGTCGGTGGCCGACACCTTCATCATGCTGAAGGACCGCAAGAACTGGCCTGACCCCAGGAAGCCGCGCGCTGAGCTGGTGGCCGAACTCCAGGCCGTCGTCGCCAAAGTTCCGGGCAACAACTACGAGTTCACCCAGCCCATCCAGATGCGGTTCAACGAGCTGCTTTCGGGCGTGCGAGCCGACGTCGCCGTCAAGGTGTTCGGCGACGACCTCGACCAGCTTCTGGAGATCGGCAAGTCGATCGGGGGCGTGGTCGAGGGCGTCGAGGGCGCGGCGGACGTCGGGGTCGAACAGGTCACGGGCTTGCCCGTCCTGCAGATCACGCCCGACCGTGCGGCGCTGGCCCGCCTTGGACTCAATGTCGATGACGTCCAGTCGGTGGTCGCCACGGCGATCGGCGGGACGGTGACGGGCCAGGTGTTCGAGGGCGATCGACGCTTCGACGTCGTTGTCCGGCTGCCGGAAGCCGTGCGGGGCAAGGTCGACGACATCGGCCGGCTACGCATCCCCCTCCCCGGCGCGATCGATCAACCGCGCGGGTTCGTGCCTCTGCAAGACGTCGCCAAGATCGAGATGGTGATCGGCCCCAACCAGATCAGCCGCGAGGACGGCAAGCGCCGTGTCGTGGTCACGGCCAATGTGCGAGGCCGCGATCTTGGCTCGTTCATCACCGAACTCGAGCAGAAGGTCGACGCTCAGGTCGAACTGCCGGCCGGCTATTGGATCACCTACGGCGGGACGTTCGAGCAGCTGATCTCGGCGGTCAAACGCCTGCAGCTTGTCGTGCCGGCGACCTTGCTGCTGATCTTTGGCCTGCTCTACGCGCTCTTCAGATCCGTCAAGGACGCGGCCATCGTCTTCTCCGGCGTGCCTCTGGCCCTGACCGGCGGGGTGGCGGCGCTGATGCTGCGGGGCCTGCCGCTGTCGATCTCGGCCGGCGTCGGCTTCATCGCGCTCTCGGGCGTGGCGGTGCTGAACGGCGTGGTGTTGGTCAGCTTCATCCGTTCGCTCCGACAAGAGGGCGCCGACCTCGACCACGCCATCCGCGAAGGCGCACTGACGCGCTTGAGGCCGGTTTTGATGACCGCGCTGGTGGCGAGCCTCGGCTTCGTGCCCATGGCTTTCAACGTCGGCGCCGGCGCGGAGGTGCAGCGACCGCTCGCCACCGTGGTCATCGGCGGGATCCTGTCATCCACCCTGCTGACCTTGGTGGTGTTGCCAGCCCTTTATCGATTGGTCCACGGCCGAGCCCAGACGCCACGCTAGCCCTAAACCCGCGTTGGCCGAGCCAGCGCGGGCGGTGGCGCGCTTACCTTGCCCGGCGTATCAAGGGCGGATGGTCTACTTCATCATGAAGTGCGCGATCTCAGGGATCCTGATTGGCGCTGCATCAACGATCGCCCGTCGCTATCCGGGCGTGGGCGCTATGATCGCTTCGCTTCCGCTTGTTTCGGTCTTGGGCATGATGTGGCTTTGGCGCGACAAGCCCGATCCGACCAATATGGCCGCGCACGCACAGGCCACGTTTTGGTATGTGCTGCCGTCTCTGCCGATGTTTCTGCTGATCCCGATGCTGCTTCGGCGAGGCTTGGGGTTCTGGTCCGTGACGTGACCCCCTGAAACTCCTCCAGAAATAACTAGAGTCCGCCCCGACCAGAGGACGGACAGATGAAGCGATCACGGTTCACGGAAGAGCAGATC
>NCDQ01000626.1 GCA_002280275.1 Caulobacter vibrioides
CCTTGGCTTCGTCGCCGGTCATCGCGGGGGAACGGCAGTGGCGCCGGAAAACACCCTTCCTGCGGTGCGCGAAGCACTTCGTCGAAAGCAACCTTCATGTGCCCGGTGACCCCGAGATGAGCGGACGCAGCAAGTCCTGCATCCATGGTGAAGGGGTAGCGTCCCGACCGTCACTCATAGCGCATTCGACTCGAATTTCGTCTCGCCATGCTGAACCGCTCTCGACTCACAGCGCCAGCGCCTTGGCCAGATCGTCATGCTCGAACGCGCTGGACATACGCTTGATTTCGGCGGCGCGCGCGCCGACGCGCTCGGCTGCCGCACTCCAGCCCCGCGTTACGCCGGCAACCTGCTTGACGATTTCGGCCGCTTTGGTCGGCTTCAGGCCGAAATACTCTGCCACTGACAGTGCTAGCCCAAGGTCACAGGTTGCGTCGTCTAGCGAGATGTTGGTGGACAGGATGCGCGCCTTGAGATCGACCGGGACAGGATTGAGATCATAGGCGGGCGAGAGCACCCATCCCGCCTGATCCTGCCAGAGGAAGCCGTGATTGCGGCCATGATCGTCGACATTCGAGATGAGGATGTTGAAAATCATGCGGCGATAGAGTTCGGCAGCGTCTGCAGCGTTGGCACCGGCACGGGTTAGAACATCGACTAGTTCGGGATAACTCGCGCGCTCTCCGTCTTTCAGCCCCATCATCGACAAAGCGGACAGAAAAGGAATGCGCCGCTCGCCGTCGCGATCAAACCGGCGTGAGATCAGGACCGTCTTGCCCGCTACCTCGTGCACCGCATGATCGGCGGTAGTAATGCCAGCTTGCCGCGCGAGATCGAGCGCGATGGCTTCCCACAATTCGACACGATAGTCGTCGGTTTCTTTGGCGAATTTGGCGATCGACAATGCCCCATGCTGATCGAGCACCGAGGCCTTGGGGCGAGCGCCTCCCAACGACGAACCTGGCGCGAAGATCATGCGCAGATCCTCCTCGCTCTCCTCATCGCGCTCGATCCGTTCCGTCACTGCGAGGAGTTTGCCGAGATCGACCAGCCCAGGAACACCCGCGCCTTCTACTGCAAGAAAGGAGTCCTCATCCGTCCGGCGGAAGCGCAGGCCCCCAAGGCGAGCGCGGTCGGAGACGCCCAGCAGATAATCGATTTCGGTCAGCGTACGCGGTGTTCGTGCCTCGCGCTCGGCTTCGCGGCGTTCGGCGCGCTGCATGAGGCGGCGGCCCCATGTGTCAGGAGCCGAATCCCCGATCGAGCCGAACAGCCCTGAGGTGGGAGCGAAGGCACCGCGGCCAAGCTGCAGGGCGGGTTCAAGCGAAAAAGCTGCGTCGTGGTTGAGCCAGTCAGGATGATATTCGAAGACAACAGGCGCCCGGTCGCCGCCGCGTTTGGGCGCGTAGAGCGTCCCGACCCGCAGCGTAGCCTCGCCGAGCGCAATATGGACCTCGACGTCAGCCATTGCTGTCAGGTCGAGTGCTTTCGGAGCGCGGTTTGCGCCGCTTGATCCGCGCGCGTTCTGGCAGGGCTTCGGCTGAGAGGCGTTGCCCTGTCGGGTCGTTAGCCGGATCGGCGACCGCGGCAAGGCCGTCGAGCAGCCCCATCGCCTGGAGTACGGCGGCATAAATTCCGATTCCGACACCCGGATCACCGGCTTCGATGCGGCGAAGCGTCGGGCGCGTGGTAAAGGCGCGACTTGCGACGACATCCGCGGGCAAGCTGCGCCGCAGCCGGGCGTCGCGCAAGTCGGATCCTAGCCTGGCGAGCGCGCGGCGAACCGCGATCGATGGAAGATGAGGACTCGGCATTGGAAACATCGCTTTCCGTTATTGGTGATTTATGTAATACGATGTTTCCATTACGACAAGCTTAAACGTTGCG
>NCDQ01000627.1 GCA_002280275.1 Caulobacter vibrioides
CTAGCCGCGCCGTGGATGAACCGGAGCTGAAGACGCTAGCCCGCAGGCGTGCTCAACGTCGCCCTTGCGAGATCAAGGAACCCTGCGAGGTCGATCACCTCTGCGCGCGCATCCGGGCTCACGCCCGCCCGCTCGCAGAGCTCCGCGCCGCCCAGCGCCTTCAGGCTGGAGCGGAGCATCTTGCGCCGCTGGCCGAAAGCGGCGGCCGTCACGCGTTCCAACGCCGCCACCACGTCGCCCGGCGGCGGGTCGGCCTTGGGAACAAGTCGTACGACGGCTGAGGCCACCTTGGGCGGCGGCGTGAAGGCCTTGGCGGGCAGGTCCATGACGGTCCTGGCTTCGCACAGCGTCTGGCTGATGACGGCGAGGCGCCCATACGCATCATCGTCCGGCTGGGCCACGATGCGGTCGGCGACCTCCTTCTGGAACATCAGGGTCATCGACAGCGGACGGAACGGGCCCGTCAGCCAGTTGATCAGCAACTGGGTGCCGACGTTGTAGGGCAGGTTCGAGACGACATGCGCAGGGGCGCCCGCCGCCTGGGCGGCGTCGACCTTCAGGGCGTCGCCTTCGACAAGCTCCAGGCGCCCATCAGCGACCTCGGCCACCTCGGCCAGCAGGGGCAGGAAGCGGCTGTCCTTTTCGATCGCCACTACCCGGGCGCCGGTCTCGAGCAGGGCGCGGGTCAGGCCGCCAGGGCCGGGGCCGACCTCAACCACGGTGTCGCCTTCGCCGATCTGGGCGAGGCGCGCGATCTTGCGCGTGACGTTCAGGTCCAGCAGGAAGTGCTGACCAAAGCTCTTGCGCGCCATCAGGTCGTGGCGTTCCAGGGCCTCGCGCAAGGGCGGCAGATCGGCCAGGCTCATCTCGTATCTCCCACCTGCTTATCCGACAGGGAACAGGTGTTTCTAAGCGCGGCGACGGGCGGCGATTTCGGCCGCCAGCTTGATGGCGGCGATCAGGCTATCGGGCCGAGCGATCCCGCGTCCAGCGATGTCGAAGCCGGTGCCGTGATCGGGCGACGTCCGCACGATCGGCAGGCCCAGCGTGATGTTCACGCCGCCCCAGAAGTCCAGCATCTTCACCGGGATCAGCGCCTGGTCGTGATACATGCACAGCACGCCATCGTAGCGCGTGCGGGCCTCAGGATGGAACAGGGTGTCCGCGGGCGAGGGACCTGACGCCTCGACGCCAAGATTTCGCAGGGCGCTCACCGCCGGTTCGATGATCTCGATCTCCTCGCGACCCAAGGCGCCGCCTTCTCCAGCGTG
>NCDQ01000628.1 GCA_002280275.1 Caulobacter vibrioides
GCCGGTTCGAGGAGGACCAGGCGCGGCTTCGGGCCGCCGAGCAAACTGCCGTCCGCGCCCGCGCCGCGATCTCCGGCGCGAAGGCGGGCGCCGAGGTCACCCAGACGGGCCTCCAGCAGGTGCAGGTGATCGCCGAGCAGATTGCGAGCGTCGACGCCCAGATCGACGCGCTGGCTGCGCGGCGTGAACAGCAGCGGCTCGATCTCGGACGGCGACAGATCGTGGCGGCCTTCGATGGGGTCATCGATCAGACCGTTGTCGATCCGGGCGAGTACGTCTCGCCGGGCTCGCGCATCCTGCTCTATCACGACCCGCATACCGTCTGGGTCGATGTGAACGTCAAGGAGACGGAGTTCCGTAAACTGAAGGTTGGCGCGTCGGCCAAGGTGAAGGTGGACGCCTATCCCGGCCGCACGTTTGAGGCCAAGGTTCAGCGCCTGGGGGGCGCCGCTACGAGCCAGTTCGCGCTACTGCCCAACCCCAATCCGAGCGGCAACTTCACCAAGGTCACCCAACGGCTGCCCGTGAGGCTGGCGATCACCCAACAGCAGAATCTCCTCCGGCCGGGGATGATGGCCGAGGTCACGATCGATGCCACAGACTGAGGCCCTGTTCGCGCGCTATGGGTCGATGTACCGCTGGCTCGCGACGGCGGCGGCCATGGTCTCGGCGATCGCGGTGGTGCTTTCATCCACCATCGTCAACGTGGCTGTTCCGGCAATCATGGGCCAGTTCGGCATCGATCAGACCCGGGTGCAGTGGCTCGCCACCGGCTTTCTCGCCGCAATGACGGTCACCATGCTGCTCTCTGCCTGGTGCGAACGCACCTTCGGTCAGCGGCAAACCATGACGGTGGCCCTGGGCGTGTTCCTGTTCGGATCGGTCCTCGGCGGGCTGGCACCGGATGATACGGTGCTCATAGTCTCCCGGGTGATCCAGGGCGCTGCAGCGGGCGTCATCCAGCCGCTGGCGATGGTCGTGATGTTCCAGGTGTTTCCCCCCGACAAGCGCGGCGCGGCCATGGGAATCTTCGGGATTGGCGTGGTGCTCGCCCCGGCGCTGGGTCCGTGGGTCGGGGGACTGCTGATGGATAGCTTCGACTGGCGGTTCCTTTTCTATTTGGGGATTCCATTCGGCCTGGGTGGCATCACGCTGGCGCACCTCTTCCTGCCCGATCGCGATCCTGCGGTCGCGAAGGCCCGACTGGACTGGCCGGCTCTGGTGTGGCTCAGCGTGGCCCTGCTCGCGCTGCTGCAAACCATGTCCAGCG
>NCDQ01000152.1 GCA_002280275.1 Caulobacter vibrioides
ATGCCGATCCGACCCTCGCCCAGGTCCGCGCCGAAGAGCTCGCCGCGCACCCGGCCGCCGTCGTGGCGCAGGCTGCCGCCGATCGCGATCTTGCCGAAGCGGTAGTTCAGCGAGCCGTAGGGCGCGGTGATGTTGTAGCGGACGTCGTAGCTGCGGCGGAAGAAGGCGGTGGGGCCGGACCGGTTGAAACCCAGATAGCCGTTCTGGGTCTGCGGGACACCGGCTGCGTTGGTGTAGTTGATCAGCGACGAGCCGCCGTCGGCCGCCACATCCTGGATATGGTTACTGTAGAGCCAGTCGCTGGTGTAGTCCTGCAGCGACTTGTAGATCCCGCCGGTCACGGTCAGTTCGCCATCGCCCACGTGGTAGGCCCGCGTGGCGCGCAGATCGTTGATAAAGTTGTTCAGCGAGCGCGACTCGATGCGGTTCAGCGAGGTTGCGACAACCATGCCGTTGCCGTTGAGCGTGGCGAGATTGGTGATGACCTGGCCCGCGCGCGGGCCTGTGGCGTAGCTGTAGGTCCCCACGCCGCCGCCCAGCGAAGCGGGCAGCGCTGCGCCGGAATGGATGGCCGACACCAAGTTCCGCGTCGTCCCGCCCTCGATGTCCGAGTAGCGGCCGCGCTGGGTGATCGTCCAGCCGCTGACCTCGAACTGCGACTCCAGGCCGATCGATTTCACCAGGGCGTTCATGCCCTGGCTGAGCGGCAGCTGGACCGGCTTGTTGTCGGCGTCCAGCGTGATGAGCTTGCCCAGATGGCCGGCGTTCATCGAGTCGCGCCGGACGTCATAGGTGTTGAAGCTGCCAAAGACCGGATCGTTGTTGGTCCCGGTGATGCGCACCGGGCCGGGCAGGTAGTGCGGTGAGCGGTCATCCAGATACTTGCCCGACAGTCGGACGTAGCCATGATCGAACTGCTTGGTGACGTTGAACTTCAGCTGACCGCCCTTGAAGGCGTCGTAGCCGATCTTCCGCGGCCCTTCGCCCACCCGGTAGAAGCCGCCGACGTGGAAGCGCAGGCTGTCGCTGATCGGCGCGCCGTACTCGAAGTCCACGCGGTTGGAGTCATAGTCGAGCCCGGTGGTCAGCAGCACCGAGCCGCCTTTCACGTCCCCGGTCTTGGAGATCAGGTTGATCACCCCGGCCGGCGAATTCGACGCAAAGGTCGAGGACGAGCCGCCCCGGATCGACTCGACCGCAGCCAGGTTCAGGTCGGCGCGGATATAGATGTCGACCGCGCCGTTGAAGAAGTCGCCAAACTCCAGGACCGGCAGGCCGTCTTCCTGCAGCTGCATGTACTTGGACCCGCCTGACGCCAGCGGCAGGCCGCGGATCGTGTAGGCCGAGCTGCCGTCGCCGGTGGACGACTCGGTGCGGATGCCCGGCAGGTTGCGCAACAGGTCGCCCAGCGATCGACCGCCCGAGACCACGATATCCTTCTCGCGCAGCGCGCTGGTCGAGGTGGCGCTGTCGAGGCGATCGCGTCCCTTGGCGACGCCGGTGGAGAAGAGCTCTTCGCGACTAGCCTGTGCGTTCGCCTCTGCCTTTGCAGGGACGTCGTCGGCCTTCGCTGCGCCGGTTTCAGCCATCGCATACGAGGGTGCGACAAATAGTAGCGGCAATATCGCTGCCGAAACAAAGAGCATCTTCATAGCTGGCCGTTCCTCCGCCATTCTTGTGAAAGTATAGGGCCATGATGTTGCTTATCGCTTCGTAAACGTCAGAATTGTGTTTGTCGCATTTGACGAGTCGATACCCATGCAATCTGCTGAAAAATCCAATTTCTATTGATATGAGACCTTCTGACGCAGTCTATTATTTTTGAGGCTGTCTGGGCTAAGGCGAGGGATCGGCGACGAAGCGGCCGTACCAAAGCAAGGCGTCCGCCGGTTCGTCTAAGCGGAGGCCCGCATCCGCAGGCCCTCGCCCTCTGGCGCGCCTGGCGTCATGCGAGCCCGACTCTATGGCCGGGAACACAAGGCGCTCAGCGACACTTGGTCGCAGGGCTTCGGCCAAGACAGTAAACTTGGCTTAAGCCGCCTTGTCGAAACTTCGCGCAAGGAGACCCGCCATGCCCTTGCTCAAGACCAAGTCGTTACGCGTCGTGTTGGCGCTGACCGTCGGCGCCTTGCTGATGGCCACGGGTCTGGGCATCACCCTGACGGGTTGGACGATGATCCAGGGCGATGCGCGTCGCCAAGCCGAGGTCGAGGCGCGGGCCCTGCTGCAAGGCTACGCCGAAGCGATCGCCAAGGATATTGGCGGCCCAGTGACGCACGCCCACGCCGGCGCGGCTGCGGTGGAGGCCATGGTGGCCAATCCCGGAGCGGCTGATCGCGACCTGGTGGGGCGTGCTGTTCGGCGGATGATCGAGGCGCGGACCGACGCTGTGGGTATGGCGGTGGCCTTTGAACCGAATGCGCTGGACGGTCGTGACGCCCAATTCCTGACCCATCCGCATGCCGATCAAACCGGCCGCTATGTGCCATACTTCTTCTGGACGCCCGAGCGGACGATCGGCCTTGAGAAGCTGATCATGACCGCTGAAGGCGGTATCGATGGCTGGTACACCAAGCCGCTGGCTCAGAACCGTGATCTGATCACGCCGCCTTACGTCTATCCCGTCAACGGCAAGGACGTGCCGATGACCTCGGCGGTCGCCATCATTCGCCGCAACGGCGACCCGATCGGGGTGGTGACGGCGGACGTTTCCCTGGCCGCCATTGTCGATCGCACCGCCAGCTTGACGCCGTTCGGCGCGGGCAAGGTGATGGTTGTCGGCGGCGACAATCTTTGGGTCGCACAAGCCGACAAGACGCAATTGGCCAAGCCCATGACGGACGCCGGGTTGGTGGCCCTGTCTGGTCGGGCCCGGAAGGACGGTTTCGCCATCGAGATTTCGGGCGGTCAACTTCGGGCCGCCGTGCCGGCCAAAATCCCGGGCGTTGCTGACGTCTGGACCGTACTGCTTGAGGCCCCGATGAGCGCGGTGATGGCCAGCGCCAACCGCGCCCTGGCGCTGATGGCGGTCGCGGGCCTGGCGTTTGTCGCCATAGCCTTGGCGCTGACCTGGGTGGTGGCGGGCCGGATCGTGGCGCCGGTGCAGAAGATGACCGGCTACATGGGCGGTCTGGCGGCGGGCGATTATGAAAAGGACACCCCCTTCGTCGAGCGCGGCGATGAGATCGGCGGCATGGCCCGCTCGGTCAAGGTGTTCCGCGACGCCCTGTTGGAGCGCCGCCGCATTCGCTTGAGCGAGGAAGAGGCGCGCCAGGCCGCAGACTCCGAGCGCCGTTCGCGCGACGAGGCCGGCCGGCGCGAGGCCCACGAGCGTGAGCAGGTCATGAACGCCTTGGCCGAGGGTCTCTCCAAGCTGTCGGCCGGCGATCTGGTCTGGCGTATCGACACGCCGTTCCCGCCGGCCTTCGAATCTCTGCGCGCCAACTTCAATGCTGCGATGAGCGACCTGGAAAAGACCATCGCGGTCTTGGCCCAAAGCGCCGAGTCTGTCCGCGCCGGTTCGGCGGAGGTGTCGGCCGCCGCCGATGACCTGGCCCGCCGCACCGAGCAGCAAGCCGCCAGCATTGAAGAAACCGCAGCCGCCCTCGACGAGGTCACCTCCACGGTGCGCCAGGCGGCCGCCGGCGCCGACCAAGCCCGCAAGACCGTCGCCGCCAGCCGCGAAGCCACCGAGGCCTCCCGCCGCATCGTCACCGACGCGGTGGCCGCCATGCGCGAGATCGAAACCTCCTCGCGCTCGATCAGCCAGATCATCGGCGTCATCGACGAGATCGCCTTCCAGACCAATCTCCTGGCCCTCAACGCCGGGGTCGAGGCGGCCCGGGCTGGCGAGGCGGGACGCGGCTTCGCCGTCGTCGCCCAGGAGGTCCGGGGCCTGGCTCAGCGCTCCGCCGACGCCGCCAAGGAGATCAAGGGCCTGATCTCGACCTCGACCCAGCAGGTCGAGCAGGGGGTCGGACTGATCGACCGGGCCGGCGAGGCCCTGGAAGGCGTCACCCGCCAGGCCGCCGAGATCAACGAGCTCGTGGCCGCCATCGCCGCCTCGGCCCGCGACCAGGCCTCCAGCCTGTCGGAGGTCAACAGCGCGGTGAACCTGATGGATCAGAACACCCAGCAAAACGCCGCCATGGTCGAGCAGACCAACGCCGCCGGCCAGAACCTGGCCAACGAGGCCGAACGTCTGGGACAGGCCGTCAGCCGCTTCCGTCACGTCGGCGAGGCGGGCACGCCACATCGTCGGCGCCACGCGGCGTAAACGTCATCGCCGTGCGCTGCGGCAGACGACGCTGACGGCGACCGCTCGGCGTGAGGCGAAGCCACCGGGACGGCGCGTTCGGCGCCGCCCCACCCGCCGTTCCTGTCACCCCGGCGCGGGCATACTCTATCGCCACGCGTGACCGAGGTTCGCTGCAATTCAAACGGCGTTAACGTCTCGGCCATTAACCTCGACACCGCTGTCGGACCGGAGCCCCTGGGGCATGATCACGCCTTTTAGCCTCCAGGATCAGGCGAGCGCCTTGCCGCGCGACCTCTGGTGGTTCTGGTCACGATCTGCCTCCGTCCGATCCGCTTCCTGGCGGTGCTGGCCCGGTCCTGGCTGCTGCTGGCGCTGCTGACCATCGCCATCGCCTCGGTGTTCTGGAGCCTGCAGCCCGATGTCACGATCCGCCGACTGGTGGCGGTGGTCTTCACCACCCTGACCGGCGTCCTCCTGGCCGAGCGCTTCGAGTGGCCCAAGACGCTGGAGGTGCTGGCCTGCACCTACGCCGTCGTCGTGAGCCTGTCGTTCGTCTTCGGGATCTTCATGCCGGCCTATGGCGTGATGTCGGTCGACTTTCCCGGCGCCTGGCGCGGGGTCTACGGGTTCAAGAACCAGCTGGGCTACGCCATGTCGCTGGCCACCCCGACCTTCCTGGCCTGCGCCCTGGCCAACCCCCAGCGCCGCCGGCTGTGGCTGGGCTTCACCGGCGCGGCGCTGCTCTTGATCGTGCTGTCGACGTCGAAGACTGCGCTGGTCTCGTGCCTGGCGGGCATGGCCTTCGTGCCGCTGGTCGCCCTGTGCCGGATCGGCCCCGTGCTGGGGATCAGCGCCACCCTGGCGGCGGTCGGCCTGCTGACCCTGGTCGGGGCGATCTACGCCCTGGCCCCCGAACTGGTCTTCGAGCTCATCGGCCGCGACGCGACCTTCACCGGCCGCACCCTGATCTGGGACGCCATCAGCCGCCAGATCGAGCAGCGCCCGCTGACCGGCTATGGCTATGGCGCGGTGTGGGACGACCTGTCCGGCTGGGGCCCGGTGGCCTGGATCTCCAACGACCAGGGCTTCAAGATCTTCTC
This sequence comes from Caulobacter vibrioides, assembly GCA_002280275.1. Classification (GTDB taxonomy): domain Bacteria; phylum Pseudomonadota; class Alphaproteobacteria; order Caulobacterales; family Caulobacteraceae; genus Caulobacter; species Caulobacter vibrioides_A. Next base: position 5,359 of record NCDQ01000152.1, read on the forward strand.
GGCCCACAATACGGTCCTCGGCGTGTGGCTGGAGCTGGGCCTGATCGGCGTCACCGCCTGGCTGATGCTGCTGATCGGCGCCTGGCTGAAGGGCCTCACCCGCCTGGCCACCGCGCCGGCCTATTTCTTCCTGCCGTTCCTGGCGATCTTCACCCTGCACAGCCTCACCGAGTCCGACGCCCTGATCCAGAACGACCTGGGCTGGGTGATCTTCTCGATGACGGTGACCAAGCTGGCCCTGCCGTTCCGGCCCAGCGAGCGGGCCTGAGGGGGGACGCCCGCCGAAAATCCTCCCCCCAGCGGGGGAGGTGTCCGCGCAGCGGACGGTGGGGGAAGCGCTGCAGGCCTTGCCTCTTCCCCCTCCGTCGTCCCTTTGGGCCGACACCTCCCCCGCTGGGGGGAGGATTTTGGACACGCCGCATCATCCTCACGCGATCGCTCGCTGAAGTCATGGAAAGGGCTGCGGAGCGCCGGACATCCGTCCGGAGTGTGTGTGGTGTGTACCGTTTCGACGAAGCCGCAACGCTCCGCGCAGCCGTTATCCGCCAGCGTCCCGTCAGGTGGCCCTGTTCAGGCCTTACCGGGACCCGCGCCCCCGGTTTCCCGGGCGCGCGACGGTCAGAGAGGACGAGCCAATCCAGGCTAAGACACATCCTTTCGCCTCCGACCACGCCGACGGCGGGCGGGTCTGGCCAGCAACCAGATCCCCCGTCCGAGTATCCCCCTCGGACCTCCACCGCTCGACCGCCCCCCGCCGCCGCAATCGGTCGCTGGCCAACGCGCCCTTTCCCCGCGACGAGGTGCAGCCATTGTGCGAGCGCGCGCAACGCCGGGGACAAGTTTTTGTCTCGCGCGGCTAAGGGTTTGATTTTGCGGGCGCGGGGCAGGGGATGCGCTCGGATAGCGGGGTGAGGAAGGGGTAGGTTTTGACCCTTAGGCGACCTTGGGAAGGTCTGTTGTCAGGCATGCTTGGCTGAAAGCGCTGGGCAACGCTGACGTTTATCCTTGTGCAAGCGCTGCGTCGTGTTGACGGCATCCGATTGGTGTATTAGTAAACCAGTACACCAATCGGACATCCATCCTTGTATTTCTCCATCAACCCTTCGGACAGTCGCCCTATCTACGTCCAGATCGTGGACGAGGTACGGCGTGGCATGGCCGCTGGCGCGCTGGTCAGCGGAGATCCTCTGCCGTCCGTTCGCCAGTTGGCCGCCAACTTGAAGGTCAATCCCAACACGGTAGCCCAAGCCTACCGCGAGCTCGAACGCGAGGGGCTGGTCTATGTCCAGCGCGGTCAGGGCACCTTCGTCGGATCGGCGCGCCAGATCGACGACGATCGCACAGCACTGGCCCATGAACTCGCGCAACGCTCGCTGGTCGAGGCCGCGCGCCTCGGCCTGGACCCGGAACAGTTCATTCAGGCGATCCGCACGGTCGCCGCCTCGAAAGCCCCGCTCAAATGACCATGCCTCATGTCGCCATGGACCCGCCCTTGCGCGATCCGGCGAGCGGCGACGCCGGCTTCGCCGTCGCGGCTATGGGCGTTCGGCCGCGCTGACGGATATCGACCTCCTGGTCCCCGAAGGCGCCGTCTACATGCTGGCGGGCGAGAACGGAGCCGGGAAATCCACCCTGTTGCGTCTTCTGCTGAACCTGGAGCGGCCGACCGGCGGCCGGGCCGAGGTCGCGGGCCTTACGGCCGACCAGCACGGCGCCCGCGTTCGTGCTCGCGTCGGCTATGTGCCGGAAGACTTCGACTTGGCGCCACGCTGGATGACCGTCGGGCGCTGTTTCGCCGAACGGGCCGTCTACTTCCCGGCCTGGGACTCCGCGTACGCCGCCGCCTTGTGCCGGCGCCTCGAGATCGATGTCTCGCGCCGGATCGGCCAGCTGTCCAAGGGCCAGGTGCGGCGCGCGCAGATCGTCGCCGCCCTGGCGCACCGCCCGCCGGTGTTGATGCTGGACGAGCCCAGCGACGGCCTGGACCCGGCGGCGCGCGACACGGTGCTGGAGCTGGTCTCGGATCACCTGTCCCAGACCGGCTGCACCATTCTGGCGTCCACGCACCTGATCTATGAGCTGGACGCCCTGGCCGATCAGGTCGGGGTCCTGTCACAAGGGCGCCTGACGGCGCAGATGTCGCGCGACGCCCTTCGCGAGACCCTGAAAAGCTATCGCATTCGCAGTCCCGAAGGCTGGGCGACCGCGCCCGACATTCCCGGCGTCCTGCATCGCGGCCAGTTCGGTCGCGAGCACAACTGGGTCATCCGCGGTGACGAGGCCGACATCGTAGGCCGCATCGCCCAATCCGGCGGCGAGGTCAGGGAAATCGCCCCGCTCAATCTACACGACGCTGTCGTCCATCTGTTGCGCCAGGGAGCGACGTCATGAACGCCAATATCCGCCACGAACCGCCCAGCACGGGCGCCGTCTTCCAACTTCAGCTCAGAAAAATCGGCCGTGTCCTGCGTCCCGAGCTGATCGGCCTTGCCGTGCTGCTCAGCCCCACGCTCATCCTGGCCCTGGCTCTGCTGATGCGCCGCGACGCCTCCCTAGACTATCCCCTCGAACTCAATTTCCTCCTGTCCACAGGGGCGTTCCTTCTGCCCTTCAGACTCTGGAATGAAGCGCGGCTTTTCGGTCGCGGCGACTTCCAGGTCATGCCCGTCGAGCGTCGCAGGCATGTCCTGATCGGCGTCGGCGCCGGCGCGGTCTGGGCCCTGGGCCTGACCGCCGGCATCGTCCTGCTCTTCAACCTCCTGGCGCTCGCGGCGGGTTCGCGGACGATCGGGAGCAGCGCCTGGCAGTGGCTGGTTCCGCTAGGCGGTGTGGCGGCTGCCTATCTGCTGGGCAGCGGCGTGGTCCTGGCCGTGAGACATTCCCTGCGCTGGACCGGCGGCGCGGTCTTGGCCTGCGTGGTACTTTCGGCCCTCGACCTCAGCGCTCCCTTTGAACCGTTGGCTCACGCGGTCTTCCGCGGCGATCTGGGGCTGGAGCGCGTCCTGAGCGGCGGCGCCTCGAGCCTGACCTGGGTCATGGCGCTTATGCTCTGGTTCGCTCTGGGCCTGATCGCGGTCGCCCTAGCCTCCCTGCGTCACCGAGAGGGCTGAGAGTGACATCTCTGATTTATGACGCCCGGGCTGGACCGCTGTTTGCCCCCTCCAGGCCGTCGCCGTAGCGCCGCCGCCTTCCGATCTCCAACGTCTGCCTGCTGATCGACCGGGCGGCATCATGCCGCCCCGCACGATCCCGCTTGCCCTAGCACCCGCCGGGATCCTCGGCTGCTTCTCAGCGCGAGCCCGTGGCCCGTGACCTGCCTCGTCGTCGCCATGCAGCTGCGGCGGCGAGGCGCCTGACTTCTTCTCCCTTCATTCGAGGTTTCCCATGACACGCTCAAAAGCGCGCCTTTCCGCATGCCTGGTGTCCAGCATTGTCCTGGCGCTAGCCGTTGCGCCCGCCGCCGTCTCAGCGCCCGCCTCTGGGGTGTCGGCGGTCCGGTCCGCCACCTACAGCGCCGCGCAATTCTTCGAGACGATCGACTATCGGTTGGCCGGCGGCTCTGGTCTCGCCTTCTCGCACGACGGGCGGTTCGTCCTCACGACCAGCGACCGATCAGGTGTCTACAATGCCTACGCCGTCCCTGTGCAAGGCGGAGAGCCCATCGCGCTGACAACCTCGACCACCAACACGACCCAAGCCCTGAGCTGGTTTCCCAAGGATGGGCGAATTCTCGTGATCTCGGATAGGGGCGGCGACGAACGCGCCCGTCTCTATGTCCGCGAACTGGACGGCCGTCTGCGCGACCTGACGCCGGAAGGTCGGATAACGTCGGACCTTATGGGCTGGAGCGGCGATCGGTCCACGATGTGGATCGCCTCTACGGCGCCGGATCGTCGCGCCCCGGACATTTTCGCGGTCGATCCGGCGACCTACGAGAGTCGGCTGCTGTTCCAGAATCCCGGCATGTTGATCGAGGCCATTTCGCCCGACGGACGCTGGGTCGCTCTCCGCCGGCAATCGGGCTCGGCAGACAGCGACGTCTATCTCGCCGACCTGTCCGACGGAGGCAAACCGCGCTTGATCACGCCTCATGAGGGAATGGTCCGCCACCAAGTCTACGACTTTACCCCAGACTCTTCGGCGCTAATTTTCGGTTCCGACGCTGAGGGAGAATTTGGACGGACCTATCGCTACACCTTGGCCAGTGGCGCGGTCGCCGAGGATCTAAAGGGCGACTGGGACGTCACCGCCGCCCAATTTTCCCCGTCGGGCCGCTATCGGGTGTCAGCCTTCAACGCCGAAGCCCGAACGGAAATGAGCGTCACCGACATGAAGACCGGGGCGCCGATCGTTTTAAAAGACATTCCGATTGGCGATATCGGCGCGGTGCGCTTCCGTGAGGACGAAAAGCAGGTCGCCTTTACGGTGTCCTCTTCAACCTCGCCGGCAGATGTGTTCGTCGCCGACCTGAAAACCGGGAAGACCCGACGGCTGACCCGGGCGCTGAACCCCGCGATGAAGGAAAGCGACCTCGTCGAGGCCGTGGTCATTCGCTATCAGGGTGAGGCCGGCGTGACGATCCCGGCCAACCTCTATCGCCCCAAGGGTGCGACTGCCTCCGCGCCGGTCCCCGGCGTGGTGATGGTCCATGGCGGACCAGGCGGACAAGCGCGCCGGGACTATTCGGCGATCATCCAGCATCTGGTCAATCACGGCTATGCGGTTCTGGCGGTTAACAATCGAGGCTCGTCGGGCTACGGCAAGACCTTTTTCCGGATGGACAATCGGGCGCACGGCGAGGCCGACCTGCGCGACGTGATCGCCGGCGGCCAATGGCTACGCGATCAGGACTGGATCGCCGACGACAGGGTCGCGGTCATGGGCGGATCCTATGGCGGCTACTTGGCCCTGGCCGCCCTGACCTTCCATCCTCAGTCATTCGAGGCGGCGATCGACATTTTCGGCGTCACCAACTGGACCCGCACCCTGAACGAGGCCGCGCGCCTGCCTGAATCTCGGCGCACGGCTCTCTACGACGAGATGGGCGATCCCGCGACCGACGCTGAGCGTCACCGGCGCATCTCGCCGCTGTTCCACGCCTCGAACATCGTCAAGCCGCTGCTGGTGATGCAGGGCGCGAATGATCCCCGCGTCCTCAAGATCGAAAGCGATGAACTCGTCGCCGCAGTCAAGGCCAACGGGACACCGGTGGAGTATGTGGTCTTGCCCGACGAAGGGCACGGTTTCCGGAAACGTGAGAACCGGATCAAGGCGCAGGAAGCCTACCTGAAGTTCCTGGATCGCTACGTGCGTTCGCCGACCGCGCACAAACGCTGACCTATCCCAGGATTCCCCGCTCGGGTCCGAGCTTCGCCAGCTCCGACCTGGGCGGCACTGGGCCGGAACAGCCGACGGGCCTGATCCGCGAAGGTCCAGTTTCCGGAGGCGCGTCAACGTCCGATATTGGCGCATTTCAGACCCCCCCCTCCCTCTACGGGGAAGGAACGGCCCCCTACAGCCGCTTCTTCCGGAACGCCTCGGCCTGCTCGGCCCGCAGCTCGGCGCGCACCCGTTTGGGGGCGGACTTGTCGACCGCTTCGCCCGGGGCGGTGAGGACCTCGTTGGCGAATTCCAGGTCCATCAGCTTCATGCGCTTGATCTCGTCGCGCAGGCGCGCGGCGGTTTCGAATTCGAGGTTGGCGGCGGCCTCGCGCATCTTGGCCTCCAGGTCCTTGAGCGCGGCCTTGAAGTTGTCGCCGCTGAACGGGCGGTCGTCGGTCTCGGACATGCCCATCGGCACCAAGACGCGGTCGCCGCGCTCGTAGGGGCTGTTGAGGATGTCCTTGATGTCGCGCTTGACGCTCTCGGGCGTGATGCCGTGTTCGAGGTTGTAGGCGTGCTGCTTCTCGCGGCGGCGGGCGGTCTCGGCCATGGCCCGCTCCATCGAGCCGGTGACCCGGTCGGCGTAGAGGATGACCTTGCCGTCGACATTCCGCGCGGCGCGGCCGATGGTCTGGATCAGGCTGGTCTCCGAGCGCAGGAAGCCTTCCTTGTCGGCGTCGAGAATGGCGACAAGGCCGCACTCGGGGATGTCGAGGCCTTCCCGCAGCAGGTTGATGCCGACCAGCACGTCGAAGTGGCCCAGGCGCAGGTCACGGATGATCTCGATGCGCTCGATGGTGTCGACGTCGCTGTGCATGTAGCGGACGCGGATGCCCTGTTCGTTCAGGTACTCGGTCAGGTCCTCGGCCATCTTTTTCGTGAGGACGGTGACCAGGGTGCGGTAGCCCTTCGCGATGGTCTGGCGGATCTCGTCGACCACGTCGTCGACCTGGGAGGCGCCGTCCTTGGACACGGGGCGCACCTCGACCGGCGGGTCGATCAGGCCGGTGGGACGGATGACCTGCTCGGCGAAGACGCCGCCGGCCCGCTCCAGCTCCCAGGCGGCCGGGGTGGCGCTGACGTGCACCGACTGGGGCCGCATGGCGTCCCACTCCTCGAACTTGAGGGGGCGGTTGTCCAGGGCCGAGGGCAGGCGGAAGCCGTACTCGGCGAGCGTCCATTTGCGGTTGCGGTCGCCCTTGTACATGGCGCCGATCTGCGGAACCGTCTGGTGGCTCTCGTCGGTGAAGAGGAGGGCGTTGTCGGGGATGTATTCGAAGAAGGTCGGCGGCGGTTCGCCCGGCCGGCGGCCCGACAGATAGCGGCTGTAGTTCTCGATGCCGGCGCACGAGCCGGTGGTCTCGATCATCTCGAGGTCAAAGGTCGTGCGCTGCTCCAGGCGCTGGGCTTCCAGGAGCTTGCCGTTGGCCGTGAGCCACTCCAGGCGCTCCTTCAGCTCCTGGCGGATGGCGATGATCGCCTGGCGCAGGGTGGGGCGCGGGGTGACGTGGTGACTGTTGGCGTAGACCTTGATCATCTCAAGGTCGGCGGTCTTCTTGCCGGTCAGGGTGTCGAATTCCGACAGGGCCTCGACCTCGTCGCCGAACATGGTCACGCGCCAGGCGCGGTCCTCGTAGTGGGCGGGGAAGATCTCGATGGTGTCGCCCCGGCGGCGGAACGTGCCGCGCTCGAAGGCCTGGTCGTTACGCTTGTACTGCTGGGCCACCAGATCGGCGATCAGCTGCTTTTCGTCCACCCGCTGGCCGACCTCCAGGGTGAAGGTCATGGCGGTGTAGGTCTCGACCGAGCCGATGCCGTAGATGCAGCTGACACTGGCCACGACGATGACGTCGTCGCGCTCCAGGATCGCCCGGGTGGCCGAGTGGCGCATCCGGTCGATC
>NCDQ01000629.1 GCA_002280275.1 Caulobacter vibrioides
GTCGGCCGATGGCGCGTCGGTGTTCATCGCCAGCCCCATCGCAGGGCGCATCACCTTCGTCGCGGACACCGCCAAGCTCGGATCCTACGTGTCGCCTGAGGCCGTGCTGTTCCGGATCGCTGATCCCAAGCGCATTCAGATCCAGGCTGCCGTGCCGGTGACCGATGCTCGCCGGATCGCGCCCGGCGACGTAGCAACGGTCGAGAGCGTGTCAGGCGAGAAGCTTGCCGCCATCGTTCGCTCGGTCACACCGGGCGTGGATGCCGAGAGCCGGTCCGCCACCGTCGTAATCGCGTTGACGGCGGGTCTTGACGGTCTTCAGCCCGGTCAATTTGTCCGTGCACACATCAAGCCCAAATCGAGCGCGCCTGTCGAAGGGCGCTTTGTGCTGCCGGAGGAGGCGGTCCAGAGCGTCGAGGGCCAGGACGTGGTGTTCGTGCGCGAGGGCGATGCGTTCACCGCGGTGCCCGTGCGGGTAGGCTCGCGCGGTGGCGGGCGGATCGAGGTCGTTGAGGGCCTGACCGCCGGCCAATCGGTTGCGGGCAAGAACGCCTTTCTTCTGAAGGCTGAACTGGGCAAGGGCGAGGCCGAGCACTGAGGCCGGCCATCCCTCCCCACAACACCCTGAAGGGTTTTTCGTATGTTCGATCGCCTGATTGATCTCTCGGTCCGCTTCCGCTGGGGCGTGCTGTTTGCCGTCCTCGCCATTTCTGCTGTTGGCGTCTTCAACGTGCTGCGTCTGCCAATCGACGCGGTGCCTGATATCACCAACAAGCAGGTGCAAATCAACACCGTCGCGTCGTCGCTGTCTCCGACCGAGATGGAGACGCGCGTCACCTTCCCGATCGAGACCGCGCTTGCGGGCATTCCGGGTCTTGAGTCGACACGTTCAATTTCGCGCAACGGCTTCAGCCAGGTGACGGCAGTCTTCACCGAACAGACTGATGTCTACTTCGCGCGCCAGCAGGTGTCCGAACGGCTTGTGCAAGCGGGCGAGAGCCTTCCCGCCGGCGTCGAACCGTCCATGGGCCCCGTGTCGACCGGCCTTGGCGAAGTGCTGATGTGGACGGTCGCCTACGAACATCCGGAGGGGAAGGGCGCCAAGATTGTCGATGGCCAGCCGGGTTGGCAAAGCGACGGCAGTTTTCTGACGGCTGAACGCGAGCGCCTCGACACGCCGATCGCCCGCGCATCCTACCTGCGGACAGTTCAGGACTGGATTGTCCGTCCGCAACTTCGCTCAGTTCAAGGCGTTGCGGGTGTTGATGAGCCCGATCCGACACGCATGGCCTCGTTCGGCGTTTCGTGGAGCGAGCTGGCGCACGCGCTTGAAGCGGCCAACCAGTCCGTGGGCGCCAACTTCGTGGAACGCGGAGGTGAAGCCTTCCTCGTGCGCGCCAACGCGCTGATCCAGAATCTCGATCAGATCCGCACGGCCAGCGTTGCGACGCGCGAAGGCGTTTCCATCCTGGTGCGCGACTTGGCCGAAGTCCGCATCGGCGGCGATCTGCGCACCGGCGCTGCGTCAGAGAATGGCGAAGAGGTCGTCGTCGGCACGGTTCTGATGCTGGTCAAGGAAAACAGCCGCACGGTGTCCAGCGCGGCGGCCGCACGGCTCACCGAGGTGGCGAAGAGCCTGCCTCCGGGCGTCAAGGTTCAGATCGTCTATGACCGATCCAACCTCGTGAACGCGACCATCGAGACGGTGGAGCGCAACCTCGCTGAGGGCGCCGTCCTCGTTGCGGCGGCGCTGTTCCTGATTCTGGGTAATTGGCGCGCCGCGCTGATCGCGACGCTGTTGATCCCGCTGTCCATGCTGATGACCGCGATCGGCATGAACCAACTCGCCGTATCGGGCAATCTGATGAGCCTGGGCGCGCTTGATTTCGGCTTGATCATCGACGGCGCCGTCATCGTCATCGAGAACTGTCTACGACGATTGTCGGAGCGGCAGCACCATGAGGGTCGACTGCTCACGCTCGACGAACGTCTTGGCGAGGTCGTCGCGGCGACCCGCGAGATGGTGAAGCCGACGATCTACGGACAGATCATCATTCTGCTGGTGTTTGCGCCGCTGCTGACGTTTAGCGGCGTCGAAGGCAAGACTTTCTCGCCGATGGCGATCACGCTGATGCTGGCGTTGGTGTCTGCCTTCATCCTGTCGCTCACGCTTGTGCCCGCTCTGGTGGCGATCGTCGTTCGCGGC
>NCDQ01000630.1 GCA_002280275.1 Caulobacter vibrioides
CAGGATGCGGCGCGCCCGCTTCGACCGCTCCGCCCTGTTCCAGCGCCGCTCCAGCACGGCGATCAGGGCGCCGATCCACGCCACCGGATGCGACAGGCGCCGGGGCCAGCCGACGACGCCCTCGACCAGCAGGGCGCCCGCGACGATCCAGGGCGTGGGCAGGCTGCTAACGGGCACGGCCGACCATCTCCAGCACCGGGCCGCGCGCGCCGTCCAGGGTGCGCGCCTCGACGCCGTACGCCGCCTTGAGCACCTCGGGCGACAGGGCCTCGGCCGGGGCGGCGTCGGCCAGCACGCGTCCCTCAGCCAGGACGATCACCCGATCCGCCACGCGCAGGGCGGCGTCGAGGTCGTGCAGGGTCAGGACGACGCCCCGCCCCTCTTCATCCGCCAGCCGCCGGAACAGGTCGCAGGCGTCCAGCACATGACCCGGATCAAGGCCCGCCAGCGGCTCGTCCGCCAGCAGCCATTGCGGCTCTCCGGCCAGGGCGCGGGCGATCAGCACGCGCGCCCGCTCGCCGCCCGACAGGGTCGAGACGACGCGGTCGGCGAAGGCGTCCACCCCTGCCACCGCCATGGCGCGGGCCACGGCGGCGCGGTCGTCCGCCCTCAAGCCCCAGGCGCCGACGTAGGGTGTGCGGCCCAGGCCGACGAAGGTGCGCCCCTCGACCGCCCAGGCGATCTCGGCGTTCTGGGGCAGGTAGGCGATGCGCCGTGATCGAGTACGCGCAGGCAGGTCGCGCAATGCTCGGCCGTCCAGCGTCACGCGGCCCGCGTCGGGTGTCCGCAGGGCCGCCAGACAGTCCAGCAGCGTCGACTTGCCCGCGCCGTTCGGTCCGACGATCGCCGTCACCAGCCCCGGCGCGAAGGCCGCGTCGACGCCGTTCAGCACCGCCTTGTCGCCCAGTCGGACGGACAGGTTCTCCGCGCTCAGGATGCTCATGCCAGCTTCCTTCTCATGCTGATCAGCAGGGCCAGAAAGAAGGGGCCGCCCAGGGCCGCCATCGCCACGCCCAGCTTGATCTCGGTCGAGGCGGGCGTCAGCCGCACCAGAATGTCCGCCGCCAGCGTCAACGCCGCGCCGCCCAGGGCCGAGGGCAGCAGCAGGCCGCTGGGCCGGGCGCCGATCAGGGGCCGCAGCAGATGCGGCACGATCAGGCCGACGAAGCCGATAGACCCCGTCACCGCCACCGCCGAGCCGACCGCCAAGGCCGCGCCCAGCGCCAGCATCATCCGCCCGACGTCCAGCCGCACGCCCAGC
>NCDQ01000631.1 GCA_002280275.1 Caulobacter vibrioides
CTCGACCATGGCGGCGAGCACCAGCCTGGCGCGGTCCCGGGCATCCTCCAGGTGGCGGCTGGGGGCGAGGCGCGAGGGCGCCTGCACCAGCCCGGCGAGCATCGCGGCCTCGCCGAGCGAGAGCTTTTCCGGCGTGGTGTCGAAATAGACGCGCGCGGCGGAGCGGATGCCCCAGGCGCCATCGCCGAAATAGACGGAGGAGAGATAGCGGGTGAGAATCTCGTCCTTGCTCAGCCGGGCTTCCAGCCAGAAGGCGATGATGACCTCCTGCAGCTTGCGCTTCAGCGTGCGGTCGGCGGAGAGGAAGCTGGTTTTCGCCAGCTGCTGCGTGAGCGTCGAGGCGCCCTGCGTGACGCCGCCGGCCTGCACGTTGCGGGTGAGGGCGCGCAGGATGCTGCGCGGGTCGATACCCCAATGGCTCTCGAAGCGCCGGTCCTCGATGGCGATGAGCGCGGCCGGCACATAGGGCGGCAGCGTGGCGATGTTGACCGGGGCTTCCTTGTAGTCCCCGCGCCGGGCGATGGCGCGGCCACCGGAATCGGTGATGACCAGCGAGGGCTGGGCTGCCGGCTCCAGCGCCCGGCCGAGCGGCGCTGTCGAGACCAGCCAGAGCAGCAGCAGCGTGCCCAGCCCGGCAATGGCGCCAAGCCCGGACCACATCAGGAATTTCGGATTGGCTCGCAGCCGGGCCTTGAAAGCGGCAAAGCGCGGCGGCTGCCCGGCGGATTCCTCCGCCGGCACGGGGCCGGACTCTCCGGGTTCGGAGAGCGGCGGCTTCATGCCAGCGCCTGCTTCATTGTGGCCGGTTTCCCATCAGGCACGCTCCCGTGTGGCGCTGAAGCGGATCTTGCTCTCGCGCTGTATCGTGTAGTTCAGCTCCCAGGCGTCCCGCGCCATGAACACCGGCGCGCCATCGCGGTCCTCGGCCATAGCGGCGCTGTTCTCGCTCATGAAGCGCTTCAATTCTGCCGGATCACCGCTGATCCAGCGGGCGGTTTCATACGGGCTGGGCTCGAAGCTGGCGGCGACGCGATACTCGGCCTCCAGCCGGCTGATCAGCACTTCCAGCTGCAACTGGCCGACAACGCCGACGATCCACTGGCTGCCGATCAGCGGCTTGAACAGCTGGGTGACGCCCTCTTCCGCCATGTCGGTGAGCGCGGTGCGCAGCTGCTTGGATTTGGTCGGATCCCCCAGCCGCACGCGCCGCAGGATTTCCGGCGCGAAGTTCGGGATGCCGGTGAAGGTGACATCTTCCTTC
>NCDQ01000153.1 GCA_002280275.1 Caulobacter vibrioides
CAAGCGCAAGCGGCCTTGACGCCACGTCGCCCTATGCAGCCGCGCGGATGGGTCTAACTTGAGCACATGAGCCTGCCGCCTATCGACGCGAAATTCGACACCATCAACGACGGCGCGACGCGCGAGACCGGCGTGGCGCTCAAGCCCCGGCACGCGGCCACCCTGATCATCGTCCGCACCGACGGTCCCCAGCCGCGCCTTCTGATGGGTCGCCGCAACCGCGGCCACGCCTTCATGCCCGACAAGTGGGTGTTCCCCGGCGGACGGGTGGACCGCACCGACTATGACGCCCCCAGCGCCACCGAGCTCGACGTTGAGGTCGCCAAGCGCCTGGAGCTGGAACCGCGCCATCCCAAGCCCGCACGCCTGGCCCGCGCCCTGGCGCTGGCGGCCGTGCGCGAGACCTTCGAGGAGACGGGCCTCCTGCTGGCCAAGCCCGCGCCGGAGCGCCCCGGCGCCGGGCCCTGGCGGCCGTTCCTGGGCCAAGGCGCCCTGCCCGACCTGGCGCCGCTGAGTTTCGTGGCTCGCGCCATCACCCCGCCCTATCGCCCGCGCCGGTTCGACGCCCGCTTCTTCATGGCCTCAGCCGAGTCGCTGCTGTCTCTGGACCGCCGACCCGACTGCGGCGAACTGGACGAGATCGCGTGGGTCGACTTCCAGGAAGCCATGGCTCTGGATTTGCCCAACATCACCCGCTTCGTCGTGCATGAGATCGGTCAGCGCTTGGCTGAGACTGGACGTCCCGCGCCGTTCATGCGCTTCCTGAACGGCAAGCGCCATCTGACCCATCTCTAGCCGCGGAGAGGCGTCCTCGCCCTTCGACAGGCTCAGGGTGAGGACGACGGTTTGCGCGGTTCCGTCGCGAACCTCATCCTGAGCTTGTCGAAGGACGAGGTTCGCTAGCTCTGAGGGTCTGGGAGAACATCAATGATCGGCTCTCTCTTCGCCCTGGCGCTCGTCGCGACACCGGCCACGCCCGGCGACATCGACAAGCTGGCCTTCATGGGCGGCTGCTGGACGCTGCTACGCCCCAACGGGACGAAGATCGAGGAACAGTGGCTGACCCCGGCCGGCGGGGCGATGATCGGCATGAGCCGCAGCGTGCGCGACGGCAAGCTGCGGCAGTTCGAGTTCATGCGCATCGTCCCCGGCGACGACGGCGCGCTGCGCTATGTGGTGATTCCATCGGGCCAGACCGAGACGGCGTTCACCCTGAAGGATCTGGCCGCCGACGCCGTCACCTTCGAGAACCCCAAGAACGACTTCCCCCAGCGGATTCTCTACCGACTGGCCGACAAGAACACGCTGGTGGCCCGGATCGAGGGCTCCATGAACGGCCAGGAGCGCTCAGCGGACTTTCCTTATATGCGGTGTCCTGCCGGCAATTGACTTTGAGCCGCCGATGAGTATGTTCCGCGCCTCTCATTTCCAACGCGCGGGAACCTGCGCGACCACCGCAGGGATTCGACCATGGCCAAACCGGCTTCCATCAAGATCCGCCTGAACTCGACGGCGGACACCGGCTTCTTCTACGTCACCAAGAAGAACGCCCGCACCAAGACCGAGAAGATGGTGCTGAAGAAGTACGACCCGGTCATCCGCAAGCACGTCGAATTCCGCGAAGGCAAGATCAAGTAAGATCGCTTTCAGCGCTACGACATCGAAACGCCCGGCTAGCGATAGCCGGGCGTTTTTGATTGCGAAGTTATTCGGTTGAGTCAGTGCGTCTTTTACGGCGCAGAAGAACACCTTCACCAAATAGCGCTGCGTCTGCCCGCATAGCTGCTAGCTGGCCGGAGTCGCTTGCCCGCTCAAGATTGCTTCTCAATGCAGCGTCAACTTTCGCGAACTGAACATCTGACATCCCCGCCATTGCCTCACTAATGTGCGCCGACTTCTCCTTGTATAAATCAAGCAAACCCGCAGGCACCACAAATCGTCCGGGCCTAAGAACGCCATGCTTGACGTGAACCTTAGTACCTTCAAATTTGTCTCGACCAGGCTGAACCACACCGAAAATTTGAAACCGCCCCATCTTTGCCCATGTAAAGGCAGAGCGCTCAGAACCAACTATATCCATAGAAACTGCGCCCATGAGGAAGCGGTTTATATTACTCGGAAGATCCGAGATTGTAGTTTCATCAATTAGATCCGAAATCAGAAATTGCTGACAAAATTCACCTGGGTGCGACCTCAAACCAAGAAGAAATTCCCGCCAAACACGCTCAGCATCGACAAAAAGCTTCTCCTGAGTATCGGTGTAGGACGCGCTCTCATTCCGCCCCTTACAATATTTCAAAACGCGCCACGATACTGAAACACAGAATTTCAACAGCCAATCATCATAGGCAGTCTCGACTACACCGTCTCGCCAGGGGCGCAGAATGTTATTGCTAAAATCCCTCTCCCAACGACTAAAGCTGGATTCACACCCCACACACAGCCAAGGCTGAGTGACGCCATCTTGAACACGTCTATTGGGGCTTTCCGAACTACGGATGTGACCGGTCGCAGAATGTTCCTTCAGCGCCCTGAAAACAAAAGCGGGGAGAACGTGGCTATCTTGCAAGACTGCCACCGCACCGCAAAGCAGGCACTCCCCCTGCCCCATGTAGCCCCCCTAGGCACCGTTCCGCCTGAGCCGAATAGCGTATAGTTCGCAGCGTCAAACCGCAGCCTAAATTACAGGGGACACTTCCCAAAGCTCGGCAGTCAGTGGATTGCCACGGAGCAGCCGGGCAATAGAGGCGTCTCTAGAACAACAAAGATCGCGACCGAACAGATCCTGCCAACAAGAGTCCGCTAGCACCCCTGCCCATAGACCAACGGGCGGCACTTGCCGTCGATGTCGGCTGGCGGCTTGACGCCGGTGACGGCGGCGAGCGTCGGGGCGATGTCCACCGTGTCCAGCGGCAGCACGCGCTCGTGAGGCGCAGCGCCCTTCCACCAGAACAGGATCGGCACCCGGCGGTCATAGTCCCAAGGGCTGCCGTGGGTGGACACATAGGTCGGTCCGGCGGTCGCGGGCACGCGATCGGGACGGAAGGCCACGACGATGTCGCCCACCCGGCCCGGATAGACGCTGCGGCGCAGGCGCTCGGCCAGCGACAGTTCCTCGGGCGAGGCGTCTGCGGGGGCGGGCTGCAGCGTGAGCAGGGCGTTTGAGTCGAAGGCGCCCGCTACGGCCGGATCGCTGGTGATCAGCGGCAGGGCGGCGGCGGTGATGCGCGCGCGGTCGATGTCAGACGTCGCCTTGCCGTCAGGGCCAACGACATAGATCTGGTCGAGGCCGCCCTCGGCGTTCAGAGGATCCCACGACAGGCCCAGCTGGGCGCGGACCTGGGCGTTCAGCTTGGCGATCCAAGTCTTGCCGATGACGCGCTCGTAGTCGTAGCCCTCGTCGTGCAGACGCTCGGCCATGTCGGCGCCGCCGTGGTCGGCGCTCAGGGCGACCAAAACGCCGCCCTTCACCTTGTCCAGGCCCTTGAGGAAGGCGCCGAGGCGCTCGTCCAGACGGGCGATCTGGTCGCACATCTCCGGGCCGCGCGTGCCATAGCGGTGGCCGATATAGTCCGTGGCCGACAGGCTGATGGTCAGGACGTCGACCTGCGGACCGTCGCCCAGGCCGTAGCTCTCACGCAGAGCGGTCGCCAGCTCCAAAGTCACCTGATCCGTGTACGGACTTGCGACGAGATCGCGGCGCTTGTCCGCCTCGGTGGTCGCCGCCGGGATCGGCAGGGCCGCGCGCCACTTGCGCCCGCCCGTCTCATAGTCGGCTTCCAGGGCCTTGCAGCGCTTGGCCGAACCACCGCCGGTCACCGCGTCGAGCGGGCTCTTGGCGTAGTCCCAGACGAAAGGCTGCTTCTTCAGATCCGCCGCCAGCTTGGCGTTGAACGCAGCGACCGGCTTCAGACGCGCCTCGGCGGTCTGGCCGGGGGGCACATAGGTCGTGAAACCAAAGCCCGGCTGATACCAGAATTGGCCGTCCGCCGTATGACCCGACATGGTCAGCGCCCCGCGGTCCTTGCCCGATACGCCAAACACGCGGCTCTGGGGCGAGACGGCCTTCAACCAGTCGCCATAGGTGGTGGCCACCATATTGGCCGGCGAGACCGCCCTGCCCTTGGGATCATCGGCCAGGGTCACGCTGGGGTCGGCCAGGCAATAGACGGTTCAGGGTCGAGTGGCCCGGGCAGGTCTCGGTGAAGGCGTGCGACTGGTAGCCGTTCGGATAGACGATCCCGGCGCTCAGTTGCTTCAGGCCGCTGGTGAACTCAGCCCGATGCTGGGCGTAGAGATTGGCGCTGAACTGGTCGATCGAGATGACGACCACCAGCTTGGGCGCAGGTTTGGGCGACTGGGCCTGAGCCTGGGCCGCGAAGCCGACGGAGACGGCGGCGGCGATCACGCCGCAGGTAAGCATCTTCTTCATGGCCAGCGATGTCGCGCGAAGCCGCCTTTCGCGCAAGAACGGAAGCGTTTCACCGACGCAATATGGGCTGGGCGCCCGCCGCTCAGGCGGCCTTGCCGACCACCGCGTTTCGGCCGGAGGCCTTGGCCTGATATACGCCTTCGTCGGCGCGCTTGAGCAGGGCCTCGGGGGTATCGCCCTCGCCGGCCGTGGCTGAGACGCCGATCGAGATGGTGACGTTCAGCATCTCTTTGCCGTGCGCCACCTTGAACGGCGAACCGGAGACATGCATCCGAATGCGCTCGGCGATCCGCAACGCGTCGGCCAGGGCGGTGTCAGGCATGATCACCACGAACTCTTCTCCGCCATAGCGGCAGGGCAGATCGATGGCGCGGACGTTCGAGGCCAGACGCAGGGCGAACTCGCGCAGCACCTCATCGCCAATGTCGTGGCCGAAGGTGTCGTTGATTTTCTTGAAGAAATCGATGTCGATCAGCAGGGCCGAGACCGGATCGCCACCCAGGGTCGCGCGCTTGACCAGCGAGTCGAGCTGGCCGGTCATGTAGCGCCGGTTGTGCAGGCCGGTCAGCTGGTCGGTGACGGCGAGCTCCAGCGAGTGATCCAGGTTGTTGCGCAGATAGTCGGTGTAGCGCTTGCGCTGGATCTGCGTCTTGACGCGCGCCGACAGCTCCTGCGGGTCGATCGGGCGCGACAGGATGTCGTTCACGCCGATCTCCAGCGCCTTGACCATGCGGCCGCGATCATCCGGATCGACCATGGCCAGCACGGGCAACTGGCGGGTGCGCTCTTCAGAACGCAGCGCGGCGGTGAAGCGCAGGCCATCGAAGCCCTTGGCCGCGGCGTTGACGATGACCAGGTCGACAGGGCCGCCGGCGCTGATCTTGGCCTTCTCGGGATCGCTTTCGATGACGGGACGATGCTCGACGCCCAGCTCGGCGGCGACACGTTGGGCCTGGCGCTCGTTGTCGTCGACGATCAGAACCCGGCCGCCCAGGCCGTCCAGGCGCGCAGCGGCGCCGGCGATGACGCCCATGCGGCGACCTGAGGCCTCGCGCTGGCGCAGTTCGTCGATGACCAGCTTGAAGCGGGTCAGGCTGCGCACGCGGGCGAACAGCATGACATCGTCGATCGGCTTGGTCAGAAAGTCCGAAGCGCCCGATTCCAGGCCCTGGATACGGTCCCCGCGCCCGTCGAGCGCGGTGATCAGCACGACAGGGATGTGGCGGGTCGTAGGATCGTCCTTGAGCTTTCGGCAGACGGTGAAGCCGTCCATGCCGGGCATCATGACATCCAGCAGAATGATGTCGGGCAGATCGCGCGCGGCCATGGCCAGGGCCGTCGGCCCGTCCATGGCGGTGGAAACCTCGTAGTACTCGGCCGTCAGCTTGGCCTCGAGCAGGCGGACATTGGCCTCGATGTCGTCGACGACGAGGATCCGGGCGCTCATGCAGGCTGCCTTTCCAGCAGACGCTTGATGGTGTCGAGGAAGTGCACGACCGAGATCGGCTTGGAGATATAGGCCTCGCAACCGCCCTCGCGGATGCGCTCCTCGTCGCCCTTCATGGCGAAGGCGGTCACCGCGACCACCGGAATATGGGCCAGGTCGTCGTCTTCCTTCAGCCACTTGGTGACTTCCAGGCCCGAAATCTCAGGCAGCTGGATATCCATCAGAATCAGGTCTGGCTTGTTTTCACGGGCAATGGACAACGCCGACAGACCCTCACGGGTCTGCAGGGTCTCGTAACCCTGGGCTTCGAGCAGATCATGAAAGAGCTTCATGTTCAGCTCGTTATCCTCCACGATGAGGACCTTCTTCGTCATCCTTACCCCGACCATGCGGTCACGTGGCGACGCCTAGGGATTCGCGCCGTCTTCCAGAACCTGATCGCACGGATATCCTTAAGCCCGCGCTAATCGCGTTCAGCACCAACGATCCGAGCTCATGGAACCGCGTTACTCCGACCTCCAGGCCTGCGCCATCTCGCCGACCGCGCCTTTGGTCATCGTCGACGTCGACGAAGTCCTGGCGCAATTCATGCGCGGCTTTGGCGCGTTCGTGGCCCGCCACGGCTTTGAATTGCGCGTCGATCGCTTCGCCCTGTTCCAGAACCTCTACCGCCCGGGCGAAAGCGAACACCTGGACATCATCGCGGGCAAGGCCCTGTTCGATGATTTCTTCCGGGACGGCGCTGATGATCTGGATCCCGCGCACGGCGCGGCCGACGCCCTGGCCGACCTGTCGACCCGGGCCGAGGTGGTGATTCTGACCAACGCGCCCGAGCACGGCCGCCTGGCGCGATCCAAGTGGTTGAAGACACACGGCTTTGACTATCCGTTGGTGATCAACAGCGGACCCAAGGGGCCGCCAGCGGCGGAGCTGGCCTCGCGCACGACCGGCCCGGTCGTGTTCATCGACGACCTTTTGCCGCAGCTGGAATCGGTGGCGAACAGCGCGCCGCAGGTTGGCCGCTTCCAGATGGTCAGCGACGAGCGCCTGCGCCCGTTCGCCCCATCCGCGCCTGATCGTCACGTCCGTATCGATGAGTGGCCGACCTTGAAGGTCGCCATCGAGGAGCGCTTCTTTCCATGATCCGTTTCGGCGTCGACTTCGGCGGCACCAAGATCGAAGTCGCCGCGCTCAACGCGGCCGGCGACTTCGTGGCGCGCGTACGCAAGCCCAATCCCGGGAACTATGATGAAGCGCTAGAGGTCGTGGCCGCGCTGGTCACGGACGCCGAGTCGATGGCGGGCGGCAGCTGCGCGCGCTTGGGCTTAGGGATCCCCGGTTCCATTTCCCCCCGCACTGGCCTGATCCGCAACGCCAACAGCACCTATCTGAACGGCCGCCCCTTTGGCGAAGACCTGGAGACGCGCCTTGCGCGCCCCGTGCGTCTGGCCAACGACGCCAACTGCCTGGCCTTGTCGGAAGCCGCCGACGGCGCCGGCGCTGGCGCGCCCGTGGTGTTCGCGGCCATTCTGGGCACAGGCTGCGGCGGCGGCGTCGTAGTCGACGGCAAGATCATCGAGGGCCACAACGGCGTCGCCGGCGAATGGGGCCACGCCCCCCTGCCCTGGCCCAAGCCTGAGGAGTATCCGGGCCCGGACTGCTGGTGCGGCCGCAAGGGCTGCCTGGAGACCTGGATCGCCGGCCCCGCCTTCGCCCGCGACGCCGGCTTCGCCAACGGACAGGCGGCCATGGAAGCCGTCGACGCCGGAGACCTCGGTGCGATCGCCGCCCTGGACCGCTATGTCGACCGCCTGGCCCGGTCTCTGGCCGTGGTTTGCGATCTGATCGACCCCGACGTCATCGTCCTGGGCGGCGGCATGTCGAACGTGGACGTCCTTTATGAGCGCTTGCCAGCGGCCATCGCGCCGCATGTGTTCTCGGACGTCTTCGAGACGCCGGTGCGGAAGGCCAAACACGGCGACAGCTCCGGCGTCCGCGGCGCCGTCTGGCTGTGGCCGCCTGAAGGCTGAGCGCCCCCATGAAGTCCCTGTGCCGCGACTGCGGATGGACGGGCGAGGCCAAGGCCGCGCGCTGCCCGTCCTGCGTCTCGCCGCGCACGGTGTTCCATGAGGAACTGGGGACCTTGTCCATCGCCCACATGGACTGCGACGCCTTCTACGCCTCGGTGGAGAAGCGCGATGATCCATCGCTGCGCGACCTGCCGGTGATCATCGGCGGCGGCAAGCGCGGGGTCGTCACCACCGCCTGCTACATAGCCCGGATGAGCGGCGCGAAATCGGCCATGCCGATGTTCAAGGCGCTGAAGCTGTGCCCCGACGCCGTCGTCATCAAGCCCAACTTCGCCAAGTACAAGGAAGAGAGCCGGCGCATCCATGAGAAGCTCGACAAGCTGACGCCGCTGATCCAGCCGCTGTCTCTGGACGAGGCCTGGATCGACCTGACGGGCACCGAGCGCCTGCACGGCGCCACGCCCGCCCAGATGCTGGCTCGCCTGCAGGCCGAGATCGAGCGCGACATCGGCCTGACCGTCTCGGTGGGCCTGGCGCCCAACAAGTTCCTGGCCAAGATCGCCTCGGAACTGGACAAGCCGCGCGGCTTCTCGGCGATCGGCGCGGCCGAGGCGCAAGCCTTCCTGGCCGACAAGCCGGTCAACATCCTGCCAGGCGTGGGTCCGGCCACCGTGGCCTCGCTGGCCGAGATCGGCCTGCGCACCGTGGGCGACATCGCTGACGCCGACCTGAAGCTCTTGGCCAATCGCCTGGGCTCGGGCGGGATGCGGCTGCATCGCCTGGCGCACGGCCAGGACAGCCGCATCGTCGACCCCGACCAGGCCCGCAAGACCATCAGCGCCGAAACCACCTTCAACGACGACCTGCACAAGCGAGAGGACCTAGAGGATGAGCTCTGGCCCCTCTGCGAAAAGGTCGCCAAGCAGGCCCGAAAGGAAGGCGTCGCCGGTCGCGTGGCGACGCTGAAGCTGCGAACCCCCGACTTCAAGATTCACACACGTCGGCGTACCCTGGCGGTCCCAACCCAGACGGCCAAGACCCTGTTCCAGGTCGCCCGCGAACTCCTGGCCGCCGAGCCGCGCGGCCTGGCCTATCGCCTGATCGGCGCCGGCCTCACCGAGTTCGTCGACGCCGACACGGCCGGCGCGGACATGTTCGCCGACGAGGAACGGCGCGCCTTGAAGAGCGAGACGGCCATCGACGCCTTGCGCGGCAAGTTCGGCGCCGCCGCCGTGGTCACCGGCCGCGCCCTCAAGGGGCGGTGACGTCCGCTCTTGCGCGAGGCGACCTCGAGCACCATCTCGACGCTTCCCCCGTGGAACCGTTCGCGCGCGGCCTTCGCTCTCCCAAACGTGAAGCCGAAAACCGAGGCGCCTCTGTGCTAAAGCGGCGCAGCGGCGCTTCGGCTCTTCCAAAGCCGCCGCGTTTCCATATCTAATCCAGGCAGGCGGGTGATTTGCTCGCCGGGAGAGAACAAGTCGATGGCCGAGCGGAAGCAAGGCGGGCAAGGTAACGGCGCTGGGTCGTCGGTCGTCACGGAAGTGAAGCCGAAGACACAGAAGCCTTCGCTCTATCGCGTTCTAATTCTCAACGACGACTACACACCGATGGAGTTCGTCGTCTACGTGCTCGAGCGGTTCTTTAATAAGTCGCGTGAAGACGCTACTCGCATCATGCTGCACGTTCACCAGAACGGCGTCGGTGTCTGCGGTGTCTATACTTACGAAGTCGCAGAAACCAAGGTCGCCCAAGTCATCGACTCGGCGCGACGCCATCAGCACCCCCTGCAGTGCACCATGGAAAAGGACTGAGGAGCCTCCGCCGTTGCCCTCTTTTTCGCGCCCCCTGGAAGAGTCCCTGCATCGCGCCGTCGCATACGCCAACCAGCGTAAGCACG
>NCDQ01000632.1 GCA_002280275.1 Caulobacter vibrioides
CAACAGAACCGCCGGACTGGAGGTCTCCGACCTCGCCAGACTGGCCGCGCTTCTGAACCGGCCGCCGCCCTCCGCGGTTCCGCCCGCCTGGCACTGGGCCGGCCTGGCCGAGCCCGTTTCGCGCGCGGATCTCGGCCCCGATGGCCACCCGCGTCGAGGCCTGTTCCTGCCGCCGATTGAAGCGCCAAGGCGGATGTTCGCCTCGGCCGATATGACCTTCTCCGGCGCGCTCGTACCGGGCCAGAAGACGGCGTTAGTCGAGACCATCGCCAACATCGAAGAAAAGCCAGGGGCCAGCGGCCCCCTCACCTTCGTCACCGTCGATCGCGTGATCTCACAGGCCGGCGAGGTCCGCGTGCGGGAGCGTCAGACCATCGTCTACACGGGCGCACCACCCACGCCGCGCGAGGCCGACAGCGAGCCTGCTCCGGTGGCCGAGTGGAGCGAAGACACGCCCACCGACCCTGTCCTGCTGTTCGCCTTCTCGGCTGCGACCTCGAACAGCCATCGCATTCACTACGACCTTGGCTATGCGACGCAGATCGAGGGGTATCCCGGCCTCGTCGTACATGGCCCACTGATCGCCCTGCTGCTGCTGCACGCCATGCCCCCTCGGGCGGTCAGCCGTTTCTCGTTCCGCGCGCTCAAACCCGCCTTCGCCGGCGAGACGGTCACAGCCGAGGGCCGGCTGACAGATGACGGCGCTGAGCTCTGGGCCCGATCCGGCGACGCCACCCTGATGCGGGCCCGCGTCGCCTTCTGACCGCCCTACTCCTCCAGGGTCGACGTATCGAAGCCGTGGTACAGCGACAGGAAGCGGAACGGATGGCCGGGCACGTACTGGCTGAACATCACGTTGTTGATGTCGCTGAGCGTGTCGAAGGCGCCGATCTTCGCGTCCTGGACCTGCAGCGCCAAGTGATGACGCGCCAGGTTCAAGGCGACCTGATCGATCCAGCGGGTAACCGTCTCGCGCGACAGCCGCTCGTCGAGATAGGCGCGTAGCCACCGCAGCATGATCGCCGTCGCCGGCGTGGGTCGCGCCAAGAGCAGGTTGGCCGTGATGCGCGAGCCCGCCTGGGTGTTGCGCTCGTTCTCGTTGATGACGAAATCGGCGTCGCGCCACTGATCCAGCAGGTCCTCGACGCCCCGCTGCAGCAAGAGGTCGATGTCGGAGACGAAGACGGGCCTTTGCAGCAGGTCCAGAAGCCCGCCCAGGCGCTGGAAACGCACCGACTGATAGTGCGCGACCGGGATCT
>NCDQ01000633.1 GCA_002280275.1 Caulobacter vibrioides
GTTGATTATGATTTTTTGTGAAATAGTCATGTCGTCGTGGGCAATGCGGAAAATTGGGGCATTATTTTCCGCGCAGACTGGATATGCCACGGATGATCTCGTTTCCGGGGTTGCGTGATGGCAAGAATGGACCCCGTCTGCCTCCTCCCAAATGTATATACATAGATTGACTTGATCCCGGACGAACCCGGAACCTCGCCCGACGTGACCGCCAAAGGGACGGCGGACGGGGCCATGAGGTGAGGGGATCGCCATGAAACTGATCGACAAACGAACTCTGCTGGCGAGCGTCGCCGCCATGGCGACGCTGGTCGGCGCCGGACAGGCTTTCGCCCAAGCGACCGAGACGGCCACGGTCGAGGAGGTGATCGTCACCGGCAGCCGAATCAAGCGCGCCGACATCACCGGGGTTGGGCCGGCGACCGTGATTTCGCAGGACCAGATCGAGCGGACGGGCCTGACCAATGTCGAGTCCCTGTTGCAGCGCCTGCCGGCCTCGGCCGGCAACGCCGGCAACCAGACCAACGCCTATTGGACCGGCAACGGCTACGGCACCGCCCAGGTCAACCTGCGCGGCCTGGGCATCAACCGCACCCTGACCCTGATCAACGGCCGCCGGGTGGTGAACGGCGGCACCGGCGCCAACAGCGCGCCCGACCTGAACATGATCCCGACAGCGATCATCGGCCGCATCGACGTGCTCAAGGACGGGGCCTCGGCGATCTACGGCGCCGACGCCGTGGCCGGCGTCGTCAACATCATCACCCAGAACAACTTCGAGGGCCTGAAGCTCTCGGCCAAGTACGGCGTCACCGACGAGGGCGACGGCCAGGACTATACGGTCGACGTGCTCTGGGGCATGCGCAACGAACGCGGCGGGGTGACGGCGGGGCTGACCTACCAGAAGACCGAGGCGGTCAACCTGGCCAGCCGCGCGCCCTGCGGCCTGGGCGAGGTCGGCGGCCAGCTTGTCTGCATTTCCAGCGCTTCGACCATCGGCGGCCGGGCCGTGCTGCCCAATGGCCAGCAGATCAATTTCAACCAGACCCCCGGCGGCAACGGCAATTTCTACGAGCCCTACAGCGCCGCCAAGCATAACTTCAACTCCAACCCGTTCCTCAACGCCGTCAGCCCGATCGAGCGGATCAGCACCGCATTCCTGGCCGACTACAAGCTGACCGACACCGTCACCCTGTTTGGCGAGCTGTTCTTCACCCACCGTGAAAGCCACCAGATCGCCACGCCGGGAACCCTGCGC
>NCDQ01000154.1 GCA_002280275.1 Caulobacter vibrioides
AAGGCGCGAACTATCAAGACGTGATGATCATGTCCTATGCGGCAAAGTACGCCTCGGCCTTCTATGGCCCGTACCGCGACGCCATCGGCTCGGCCAAGCTGTCGGCGGGCCAGGGCGACAAGAAGACCTACCAGATGGACCCGGCCAATACCGACGAAGCCATCCGCGAGGTCGCCCTCGACATCGCCGAGGGCGCGGACATGGTCATGGTCAAGCCGGGCATGCCGTATCTGGATATCGTCCGCCGCATCGTCGACGAGTTCCGCATGCCGACCTACGCCTTCCAGGTGTCGGGCGAGTACGCGATGATCATGGCCGCCGCCCAGAATGGTTGGATCGACAAGGACCGCGCCATCCTGGAAAGCCTCACGGCCTTCAAGCGCGCCGGGGCCGCCGGGATCATCACCTATTTCGCCCCCTGGGCGGCGGAGAAGCTGGGCGCTTAGAGCCCGTCATGAACCGCGTCCTCGATATCGTCACCGCCGTGATCCGCGACGAGGCGGGCCGGCTGCTGCTGGTCCGCAAGCGCGGCACTGCGATTTTCATGAAGCCCGGCGGCAAGCGCGATGCGGGTGAGGACGACCTGACCACCCTGGCTCGCGAACTGCGCGAGGAGCTGGGCTGCGAGCTGGTTTCAGCTACGTTGCTCGGCCATTTCAGCGCCCGAGCCGCCAACGAGGCCGACTTCACGGTGCAGTCCGCGACCTATCTCGCCGAAGTGACGGGCGAGATCGGGCCGCGCGCCGAGATCGAGGAACTGGCCTGGGTCGATCCCACAGCGCCGGGCGATCGGCGTCTGGCGCCGCTGCTGACCAACGCCGTCCTGCCGGCCCTGCGCGCGCTGACCTAAGGCCTCGCAGCGGCGGCGACCTGATCGATCCGCTCCTGGATCAGCGCCTGGGCCAACTCGCGCGCCCGTCCTGAAGGTCTCCCGAGCAATTCGCTCAAGGTGGGGCCGAACAGTCCCACTCCCACCGCCAGGATGATGTTCAGCAGGATGAAGTCGACCACCGCCTCACGGTTCGGCACGGCCTCGCGCGCCACGCGGGTGTCGATGATCTCGTCGACCACGTCGCGCACAAGGGTCATGCGCCGCCCCTCGCCGGTCATCTCCAGCCAGGCCGCCAGACGCGCTGTCCCCTTGCTCTCGAAGGCGTCGAACAGGGCCTGAGCGCCCATGCCGATATAGGAGTCGTCCTGCTGAATGACGGCGATCACCTTGTCGGCGAGCTGGCGGATCATCCGCTCCATCAAGGCGGTTTCGACCCCGGCGATCGAGCCGAAGTGGTGGATGACATTGGCGTGGACCACGCCGGCGGCCTTGGCCACGTCCGCCAGTTTCAGGGCCTGCGGCCCCTGCTCCACCAGGATCGCCTCGGCGGCCGCCAGGATGTTTTCGCGGGCGGCTTCCGGCGAGCGGCGCACGCGCGGCGCGCGGCTAGGCGAGACTTCTATTGACATTTTTGTCAGTACAACCAAATCTGATCAGCAACCGAGGCTGACCAAGCCTCAACTTGGCCCAGGACACAACGCCCATGACCGCTGCGACCAAGCATACGCCCGACGATCTCGCCGTCGCCCCCCGCGACATCCGCTTCGACCTGACCTCGGCCCAGAAGGGCCACTGGCTGGGCGGCGACCCGGTCGGCACCGCCGTGTTCAACGCCCTGTCCCTCACCTTCCCCGATGGCGAGCGGATGTTCATGGACGCGGTGAAGGCCTATCGCGACCGCCTGTCGGGCAAACTCGCCGAAGACGCCAAGGGCTTCATCGCCCAGGAAGCCATCCACTCGCGCGAGCACCATCACCTGAACAGCCTGATCGACCGCGAGCGTTATCCGGTCGCCGAGATCGAGGAGACCATTCGCGGCCGCGTGAAGATGGCCCGCGAGCGCGGGCCGATGGCCATGCTGATCTCGACCATCGCACTCGAGCACTTCACGGCCATGATGGCCGAGATGCACGCCCGCCACCGCAACCTGTTCGACACCACGGATCCGGAGATCGAGAAGCTGTGGCGCTGGCATGCCGTCGAGGAGACCGAGCACAAGGCCGTGGCCTATGACGTCTTCCTGGAGGTCACCAAGAACTGGTCGCCCTTGAAGCGCTACATGATCCGCTGCCGGGCGATGGTCTTCGTGACCATCATGTTCACCCGCAACATCAGCCGCTACGCGGCGCGCCTGCTGGAGGCTGACGGCTACACGCCCGAAGCGGCGCTGAAGGCGGTCAAGCGGTTCGTCTGGGGCGATCCCGGCATCTTCCGCCGCGGCTGGAAGACCTATTTCGCGTGGTACCGTCCCGGCTTCCACCCGTGGGACCAGGACGACCGCCCGCTGGTGGCCGACTGGATGGCCGAGTTCAACGCGGCGGCGGTGCGGGCTTAGGGTTCAACATGTCCGATCTCCCCGGCGAAGGCCGGGGCCCAGATCGCAAGGCTGTGAGATCCTCGCAGAAACGCCCGCGATCCTTTCGGATACGCGGGCGTTCTTGCATCTGGACCCCGGCCTTCGCCGGGGAGATCGGGTTGAGCTACCCCGCGATCAAACCAAAGTCCGCTACCTGGCCCATGGCGTCCCGCACGGCCGCCAGCGTCCGCAGGCGGTTGTCGCGGTGCTCGGGCTCGTTGACGAAGACGCCGTCGAGATAGGCGTCCACCGGACCGCGCAGCTCGGCCAGCTGGGTCATGGCGCCGGTGAAGTCTTCCTTGGCCAGCGCGTCCTTCAGCGGTTTGTCCAGCAGGCGCAGGGCGTTGTAGAGGCCCACCTCGGCGGCGCTGTCGGCGGCCGGCTCGGCGGGCGCACCGGTCGGCAGCGGGCCCTTCTTTTCCTCGGCCTTGAGGATGTTGGAGGCGCGCTTGTAGCCGGCCAGCAGGTTCTTGCCGTCGTCGGTCTTCAGGAAGCCGTCCAGCGCCTCGACCCGCGCGACGATGCGGGCGAGATCGTCATCGCCCAGGGCGAAGACGGCGTCGACGAGGTCATGGCGCTTGCCCTGGTCCCGGAGCGTGACTTTTAGGCGATATAAGAAATATCTGAATAGAAGCGCTTCAAGCCATCAACGAACTCGTGAACTCTGACATCTGAATAGTTCTTCGTGATTTCGCCAGCGAGATAGGCTTTCTTAAATTTTGAGAAACTCAAAGCAGCCTCAATGTGACCTCCCCAAGGGGTGGACCTGCTGAAGGCTTCAACTTCGTCAAAAAGCTTTTCGAACTGATCTGCCGAAGGCCCGGCCATATCGAGTTCGTAAGATCGGCCGGAAACAAACGTCAGATCGAAATTCTGGGCGACCCTTAGCGAGTGACTCGAAAGCAGAGCTTGGAAGGTCACCCGCAGCCCGTTCTCCAGAATAATCCGGATCACCCCCAGCGCCGCGCGACGCAGCGCGTATGGATCCTTGGAGCCCGTCGGCTTCTCGTCGATGGCGAAGAAGCCGACCAGCGTGTCCAGCTTGTCCGCCAGCGCCACCGCCACGCTCACCGGCGCGGTCGGCACGGCGTCCGACGGGCCTTGCGGCTTATAGTGGCCCTCAACCGCCGCGGCGATCTCGGCGTCCAGGCCGAAGGTGCGCGCGTAGTAGCCGCCCATGATCCCTTGCAGCTCGGGGAACTCGCCGACCATCTGCGAGGCCAGATCCGCCTTAGCCAGACGCGCGGCTTCGCGGGTCTTCTCGACATCCGCGCCGACCAGCGGGGCGATCTCGCCGGCCAGGGCGACGATGCGTTCGACGCGCTGGGCCATGGTGCCGAGCTTGGCGTGGAAGGTCACGCCGTCCAGCTTCTTGAGCCACGGTTCGAAGCCGACCTTGACGTCCTCGTCCCAGAAGAAGCGGGCGTCGGACAGGCGCGAGGACAGCACCTTGGCGTTGCCGGCCGCGATGACAGCGCCGCCATCGGCCGCCTGGATGTTGGCGATGGTGATGAAGTGCGGGGCGAGGCCCTCTTCACCGGCCTTGCGGACGGCGAAGTATTTCTGGTGCGTGCGCATCGAGGTGCGGATCACCTCGGGCGGCAGGCTGAGGAACGCCGGATCCATGTCGCCCAGCACAGGGGTCGGCCATTCGGCCAGGCCCGCGACTTCGTCGAGCAGGCCCTGGTCCTCGACCAGTTCCAGGTGGCGCGCGAAGCACAGGGTCTTGCAGCCCTCGAGGATGCGCTGCTTGCGCTCCTCGACGTCCAGCACGACGAAGTGCTTTTCCAGGCCCGCGACATACTCGTCGAAGTCCTTGGCGACGAACGGCTTTGCCTCGCCCATGAAGCGGTGGCCTTCGGTGACGTCGCCGCTTTCAATGCCTTCGATCGCGAACGGCACGACCTCGCGGTCCAGCACGCAAAGGATGCGCTTGAGCGGCCGCACCCAGCGCAGCTTCTTCGTGCCCCAGATCATCGACTTGGGCCACGGGAAGCCGCGAACGATGGCCTCGACCATCTCGGCGATGATTTCGGCGGTCGGGCGGCCCTTCTTTTCGATGAAGGCCATATAGACGCCGTCGCGCTCGACCAGCTGTTCTTGCGTCAGGCCGGCCTTGCGCAGGAAGCCTTCCATGGCTTGCGGCGGGGCGCCGACGCGGGGCCCTTTGAGCTCTTCCTTGCGGTCGGCCTGGGCCAGCGGCAGGCCTTCGGCCACCAGGGTCAGGCGACGCGGGCCGGCGAAGGTCTTCAAGGCCTCGGGCAGGAAGCCGGCGGCGGCCAGGTGCTCGCGCGCCATGCGCTCCAGGTCCTTGGCGGCCTGGGCCTGCATGCGGGCGGGGATCTCTTCCGAGAACAGTTCGAGGAGAAGTTGGGGCATCAGACTTTACGCGGCTTCCTGCTGCTCGACCCAGGCGCTGGCGCACAGCTTACAAAGGTCGCGGATGCGACCGATGTAGCTGGCGCGCTCGGCGACGGCGATCGCGCCGCGGGCGTTCATCAGGTTGAAGAGGTGGCTGGCCTTGAGGACCATGTCGTAGGCGGGCAGCACCAGGGCCTTGTCCTGGTACGAGCGGGCCAGCATCAGCGGGACCTGCTCTTCCATCTGCTCGAACTGCTGCTTGAGCACGGCGACGTCGAAGCCGTGGAAATTGGCTTCCGACTGCTGGCGCTCGTTCTCCAGGAACACGTCGCCATAGGTCGTCGCGCCCAGGGGCGAATCCGGATCGTTGAACGGCAGATCATAGACGTTGTCGACGCCGAACACGTACATGGCCAGGCGCTCCAGGCCATAGGTCAGCTCGCCCGCCACCGGGTTCACGTCCAGGCCGCCGACCTGCTGGAAGTAAGTGTATTGCGACACCTCCATGCCGTCGCACCAGACTTCCCAGCCCAGGCCCCAGGCGCCGACGGTCGGGTTTTCCCAGTCGTCCTCGACGAAACGGATGTCGTGGGTGCGCAAGTCGAGGCCGATCGCTTCCAGCGAACCCAGATACAGGTCCTGCATGTTCTCGGGGTTCGGCTTCAGGATCACCTGGTACTGGTAATAGTGCTGCAGGCGGTTGGGGTTCTCGCCATAGCGGCCGTCGCCCGGACGGCGCGAGGGCTGCACATAGGCCGCGTTCCAGGCCTTCGGGCCAAGAGCGCGCAACACCGTGGCCGGGTGCAGGGTCCCCGCCCCCACTTCCACGTCATGGGGCTGCAGGATGATGCAGCCCTGCCGGCTCCAATAGTCATGGAGCGTCAGGATCAGGCTTTGGAAGGACTTGGGTTTTTCGCGCGACATCGATCGAAGCAGGCCTAGAAAAAAGTCGGCGGACCATAGGGCCCGCCGACTGCTGCTTCAAGCGATGTCCTGGCCTTGAAAGGCCTTAGTTGCCCTTCGCCGCGGTGCGTTTGCCGGCGTTCGAGTCCGGCTTCCCGTACTTGGCGCGGTTTTCGGGGGTGTCGGCCACGGGCGGGTTCGAGACGACGTTGGTATCGCCAGCCTTCAGCATGGCCTGTTCCTCAGGCGTCTTCGACGACACCGGCAGGACGCCCGACGCGTTCACGCCAGCGGCCGGCGCGGCCATGGCGATCGGCGACGCGACGGTGTCGGCGGCCATGTCAGTGCTCATGGACGGCGTAGCGGGCGTCTGATTGGTCGCGGCCTCAACCATGGACGTCATCGACTCGCGAGCAGCGACGTTCGTGGACGCATCGTTCATTGAAGCGGCGGCCTGCAAGCCGGGCAAATCCTTGGGCAGAAGCACCTTGTCCACGACGTGCAAAACCCCGTTGCTGGCCATCACGTCGGCCTGGGTGATGGTCGCGCCATCCACCATGGGCGTCTCGCCGCTGCCGTCCAGCAACAAGGGCGAGCCTTCGACGCTCTTAACCTCGCCCTTCGCGCCCTTGATCTTGCTGGAGTCCACCTTGGCGTTGATCAGGTGATAGGTCAGCACCTTCTGCAGCATCGGCCCGTTCTCGGGCAGCAGCAGCGTGTCCAGCGTCCCGGCAGGAAGGGCGGCGAAGGCCGCGTCAGTCGGCGCGAACAGGGTCAAGTTCTGATTGGTCTTCAGGACGCTGGTCAGGTTCACCGCCGACACCGCCTTCAGAAAGGTGGTGAACTGACCCGAGGCCTGGGCGGTGTCGATCAGGTCGCCGTTGGCCACGACGGGCGCCTGCGCGGCGGGCGCCGCCATCGAGGGCGCCTCCGTAGTCGTGGTCTGAGCGTGGGCGGCGCCGGACATCAGGGCGATCGCAGCGGCGGCGGTCAGAAGACGCTTGGGGATCATGGTCGGGTTCCTTTCGGTTCGAGCGGTGTACGCCCGACGCCGAGAGTCGGTTCCGCGATCACGGGCACGTGATCGCCCGAAACCTTACTTGAAGAAGAACACCAGGCCCGCCCCACAGACGATCAGCGCAAAGCCGAGCAGCGTCGTGAACTTGATCTGCTCACCGAGATAGAACACCGAGAACAGGGTGAATACGATCAGCGTAATAGCCTCTTGCCCGGTCTTAAGCTGAGCTGTCGAATACATCGTGCTTCCAAGCCGGTTGGCAGGGACCGCCAACATGTACTCCGGTAGCGCGATCAGCCAGCTGGTCAAAATGGCGACAGGCAGGGCCATGCTCTTGTTCTTGAGGTGACCGTACCAGGCGAAGGTCATGAAGACATTGGACGCCACCAGCATCAGCCAGGGTGCGAGCTTCAGAACGATGGGCGGCATGTCAAAGAACTCCGGGTCGGTCGGGAAGGCGAAGCAACCTAGGCCAACGCGTCCGCCGCGCACCAGCGGTCATCCCGTCGACGAAAAACGCCAGATTCTGTCGCAGTCGCTATGCGCGGAGCCCAATTTTTGGGCGCCTCGCCCATTTCGTTTCCAAAACCTTGCTCGCGCGCCCCGTCACGGAACCGTCGCCGATAGCGTGAACCCGCCGGGGAAACGATGCAGCGCGTAAAGGCGGCGTCGGCGGTGATCACAAACGGGGGCGACGTCGTCTTCGAACAACCAAGCAAATCAAGCCCGCGTCTCGGCGGGCCGGAGTAAGGCGGATGAAACTGATCATAGCGGTCGTCAAACCCTTCAAGCTGGACGAGGTGCGCGAAGCGCTCGTCTCGGCCGGCGTCGAAGGCCTGACGGTGTCTGAAGTGAAGGGCTACGGCCGCCAGAAGGGCCAGACCGAGATCTACCGGGGCGCCGAGTACCAGGTGAATTTCGTGCCGAAGGTGAAGCTGGAGGCCGTCGTCGACGACGCCTCGGCCGCCAAGGCCGTCGAGGCCATCAAGGGCGCGGCCGCCACCGGCAAGATCGGCGACGGCAAGGTCTTCGTCGTCAATGTCGAAGAAGCCGTCCGCATCCGCACCGGCGAAACCGGCTCGGCCGCTCTGTAACGCATCGGGAAAAGGGTGGCGCGTTGCCATAGTCTGGCGCATCTGCGGCAAAACCAGGCCAGCCCTCGCGGGATATGCACGGGGCAATCCTGGCGATACCGGTTTCCGGAGCTCGCTGGGACATGCTTCCAGCCAGCAACGGACTGCCCGTGAAAAACAAGCTTCTCAGTCTGACGGCACTTTGCCGTGCGCCCTTTCTTGCCTCTCTCAGCCTCGCTGCTGCGTTCCACACTATAACCGCGCCTGCCGCCCTGGCTCAGGAGGATCTCCACGAAGGCACCGTCCGCACAATCATTGTAGAAGGCAACCAACGGATTGAAGCGCGCACCGTCCAGTCCTATCTGCTGTTTCAGCCTGGCGACCGCTTCAATGCCGAGCGGATCGACCTCTCGCTGAAAACCCTGTTTGCAACTGGTCTGTTTGCGGATGTTTCAATTGACCGGCGAGGTGACGATGTCGTTATTCAGGTGGTCGAAAATCCGGTCGTCAACCGCATCACCTTTGAGGGCAACAAGGCGCTCAAGGAAGACAAGCTAAGGGAAGAAATCCAGATTGCAGCCCGCACCCCGTTCACGGCGGCAAGGGTAAGCGCTGACGTCAACCGGATGGTCGAGCTTTACCGCCGGTCCGGCCGATTCTCCGCCCGCATACGGCCAGAGTACAAAACCCTGTCGCAGAACCGTGTGGATGTTGTGTTCGTCATTGAGGAGGGGCCGACCAGCGGTGTGCGCGGTATCAACTTCATCGCCTGCCCAAGCTGCTCACGGCAGAACTTTGACGTGATCAAAACCATG
>NCDQ01000634.1 GCA_002280275.1 Caulobacter vibrioides
GCAGGCCGCGCACCTCGTCCCTGGGAGTGGCGTGACGAACGGCGACCGCGCCGTCGGGGAAGGCCGTCGCGGCCGGTTGCCGGGCCGGACGCCTGCGCTCGTCCGTCACGATGATATGAGGCGCGGAATCGACCAGCGTCTTGATGAAGTCCTTCTGGGATCCGCTCATCATGCCCGACACGGCCAGGAAAAAGCCCACGCCGATGGCGACGCCGCCGACCGCCACGACCGTCTGGCGCAGCCGGATGCGCAGATGGGCCGCCGCGATGGCGACCAGGACCGAGAGCGCTGACCTCATGGCGCCTCGCTCGCCTTGACGGCTCGTCCCGCCCGCAGTCGGGGCGGCGGATTGAGAATGACGTTCTCGCCAGGCCGGACGCCCGAGATCACCTCGACCGAATCGGCGGCGCGCGCTCCGGTTCGGAGTTTGCGCGGTTCAGCCTGTCGCCCAATCACCACCCAGGCCCGCCCCGCATCCACCGCGGCCTCGGGGATCAGGGTGGCTTGAGGCCTCAGTCCAGTGACGATGTTGACGTCGACCGTCATGCCCGGCCTCAGGAGCGTCTCGCGCGGCAGGGCTATGCGCACCCGAAAGACGCGGGCCTCCGGATCGCCGGCCGGCGTCACCGTCTCCACCCGGCCGCGCACGACCTGACCCGGAAGGCCGTCGGCGCTGACGAAGGCGAGCGCGCCGGTCCGCAGGCCCTCAATGTCTCTTTCGTCGACTTCGGCGGTGACCCGCAGGGTGTCGGGCGAGGCGATGGTGAAGAGGACGGTCGAGGGCGTCGCCAGATTGCCGGGCTCGGCGTCCCGGCGGATGACGACCCCGGCGAACGGCGCCGTGACGCGGTAGAACCGCAAGGCCGCCGCGCCGCCGCGGGCCGCCGCCTCGGCCGCGCGCAGCTGCGATCGCGCATCCTGCGCCGCCGCCTGCGGACCGAAGCCGGCCTGGGCGAGACGTTCCGCTCTCAAGGCGCCGGCGCGGCTGAGGGAGGCCTGGGCCTCCAGCTGAGCGGCGGCGGCGGCCTGCGGCCCGTCCTCCAGCCTCGCCAACAGCTGGCCCTGACGCACCCGCTCGCCTTCGGTCACGGCCACCGCGACGATGGGCGCGGAAACCACTGCGGCGATATTGGCCTGACGGGCGTAGTCGACAACGCCCGATGCATAGACGGCGTCCATGGCCACGCCTATGCGGGCGGGCGCGACAACGACGCGCAAAGGACGCACGTTCCAGACGTAGACGCCTGTC
>NCDQ01000155.1 GCA_002280275.1 Caulobacter vibrioides
ATGACCAGTCGTAATGTAGTCCATCTCATGACGGCGTGACCGACGTCATGGCCCTGTTCGCTATCGGGACCGGCGCGATCCATGCGCCGGTTCAGACCGCGTGTGTCTTTGGGGGGGCGGCTTCACGATGAAGCTGAGCTTGGCGTTTCATGAGGACAGACGGCAGACGGCGCTGCTGCTGACCCTGTCGTTTACGATCGTCGCGGCGATCGCCTTCAGCGAGTACCTGACCCACGCGACGCTGGGCGTCGCCGCCTTCTGGCCGGCCAACGCGTTCCTGGCCGCCGGCCTGTTCACCCTCAAAGGCGCCCGCCGCACGGTGCTGGCTGGCGTGTTCGTCTTGTCTCATCTGACGGTGAGCCTTCTGGCGGGCGACGAGCTGCTCTCGGCCCTGCTTTACGCCATCGTCGATATCGGCGAGGCCGGGCTGGTCTGGGCCGTCTGCCATCGGTTCTGGAACGGCGCCCCACGCGTGCGGACCATGCGTTCCCTGGCGCAGATCCCTGCGATCACGACGCCGATCGCCCTCGTTTCGGCGCTGGTCTGCGCGAGCGCCTTCCACTTCGGTTACGGCGCGCCCTTCGTGGCGACCATGATCGATTGGTTCCTGCGCAGCGCGCTCGGCTTGGCCGTCGCCCTGCCGGCCACCCTGGTGCTGATCGACGCAGAGCACAGGCGGGCCTTCCACCCGCCCTTGACCGAGCAGTTGCTGCTGATGTTCGGCGTCGGTACGATCGCCGTGCTCTGCGCGCACCCAGCGGCCGGCGCTCCGCCTGTGCTGATTTTTCCGGTCACCTTGGCGGCCGCCTACAGGCTTGGGGCCCGAGGCGCCGCGCTGGCGGCGTTCCTGACCATCGCGATCATCATGCCGTTGGCCGTATCCTCGGGGTCCTCTCCCTTTAACGCGACTCAAGACCCCGTCGTCCAGGCCCGGACGATCCAGGTGTTTACGAGCGTCCTGTTCTACACCTGCCTCGCCGCCGGCTTGGCCTTTGGCCAGCAGAATCGGCTCAAGCGCCTACTACTCCGCCGCGAGCTGCTGACGCGCGCCGCGCGTGGCCGCGCGCTGGCCGCCACTGAGGCCAAGACAGAGTTCCTGGCCACGATGAGCCATGAGATCCGCACGCCGCTGAACAGCGTACTCGGCTTCGCTCAACTGCTCGCTGCGCGCGAAGACTTGCCGTCCGATGCACGTCGTCAGGTCAACCTGATCGACAGCGCCGGCGCAGCGCTACTGACCGTGATCGACGATATTCTGGACTTCTCGCGCGTCGAGGCGGGGCAGATCGAGCTTCTGCCGGGACCGACCTCGGCCGCCGCACTGCTCCGCGACACCGTCGCGATCATGGCGCCCGAGGCGCGCGCCAAGGGCTTGTCGATAGATGTCAAGATCATCGATCCCGTCGAGGTGCTGCATGATCTGGACGCAGACCGCCTGAGGCAGGTTTTGATCAACCTGCTCAACAACGCCGTAAAATTCACCGAAGAGGGCCGTATCGACGCGCGCCTGATCATCGAGCCCGGCGATATCGAGGATCGGCTGCGGTTCGAGATTTTTGACACCGGTGTCGGCATCGAACTCGACAAGCAAGGCCTGCTCTTCCAGCGCTTCTCGCCGGCGGACAACGCGCCAAACCGCCTGCATGGAGGCGCGGGCCTTGGTCTGGCGATCGCCAAGGCCCTGGTCGATGTGATGGGCGGCAAGATCGGGGTCGACAGCGTTCCTGGCCGGGGCTCTTGCTTCTGGGTGGAGCTCCACGCGCCCGTCGCCGAGCCAGGACCAACACCTGAGCCGGCGAAACCTCCGGCGCCCGACGCCGCGCGGATCCTGATCGTGGACGACCATCCCATCAACCTTGAGATAGCCGCCGCGCTCCTGACCATGGTCGGATACGAGGTCGATCTGGCCGAGAACGGCAAGCAGGCGGTCGAGAAGGCGCAGAGCGCCGCCTATGACCTCATCCTGATGGACATCCATATGCCGCTGATGGACGGGCTGCAGGCGACGCGGGCGATCAAGACTCTGCGCACTCCCAACGGCAAGGCCCCGATCATCGCGATGAGCGCCGACGCCCTGCCCCGTCAGGTGGAGCGCTGCTACGCCGCCGGCATGGTCGACCACATCGCCAAGCCGATTCAACGCGAGGTGCTCTACGCCAAGGTCGAGCGCTGGCTGCACCCGCGCCCCGACGCCGAAGCGGCCATCTAGCGGACCCCGAGCGTTCAGAAGCGCCCGGGGTTTGGGTTGTGGCTTGGAACTCCTCGCCGACGCCCCTAACTTGGCCGAGGATAACGGGAGATGTCCTCGATGCAGCGCCGCGCCTTCGCCGCCCTGGGCCTGATGGCCCTACTGGCCGCCTGCTCGCCCGCCAAGAAGGAAGACGCGCCGGCCGATGGCCAGACCCGCATTAAGCTGGCCACCGACTGGCGCGCTCAGGCTGAACTGGGCGGCTACTACCAGGCGCTGGCGACCGGCGAGTACAAGAAGCGCGGACTGGACGTAACCTTGATCCAGGGCGGCCCGGCGGTGAACGTGCCCCAGTTGCTGGCCACCGGCGCGGTCGACGTCGGCGTGGGCTCCAACAGCTTCATCATCATGAATCTGGCCAAGGAGAACGCCCCGGTTAAAGCCGTGGCGGCGTTCATGCAGAAGGACCCCCAGGTCCTGATCGCGCACCCGGGCCAGGGCATCAACAGCATCGCCGACATGAAGGGCCGGCCGATCCTGCTGTCGGACGCCTCGGTCACCGCCTTCTGGGTGTGGCTGAAAGCCAAGTACGGCTTCACCGACGATCAGGTGCGCAAGTACAACTACTCGTCCGCGCCGTTCCTGGCCGACAAGCGCGTGGTGCAGCAGGGCTACGCCACAAGCGAGCCGTACCTCATCGAGAAGGAAGGCAAGATCAAGCCGGCGGTGTTCCTGCTGGCTGACAGCGGCTACCCCGCCTACGCCTCGTTCGCCCTGGTTCCCGACAGCCTGATCGCCAAGAACCCGGCCGCTGTGCAGGCCTTCGTCGAGGCCACCGCCGCAGGCTGGACCTCGTATCTGTACGGTGATTCAAAGCCCGGCGACGCGGCGATCCTGAAGGACAATCCGGAGATGACCCAGGATGTCCTCGACCAGGCGCGCGAGAAAATGCGGTCCTATGGCATCGTCAGCGCCAACGGCGGCAAGGGCGATGTGGGCCAGATGACCGACGCGCGTTGGGCCGAGTTCTTCAAGGTCGCGTCCGAGCAGGGCGTCTACCCCAAGGATATGGACTACAAGAAGGCCTACACCCTGCAGTTCCTGCCCAAGGGCCAATGAGCGCCCCTGTCGCCAGCCTCTCCGCCGTCGAGGTCGACTACGCACGCGGCCGTGCGCTGGGCCCGATCGACCTCGCCCTCGCGCCGGGCGAGATCGTCGCGCTGGTCGGACCGTCCGGCTGCGGCAAGTCCACGGCGCTGCGGCTCCTGGCGGGGCTGGAGCAACCAACGCGCGGCGCGGTGACGCGACTGGCGGGCAAGGGCGAGACCTCGGTGGTCTTCCAGGCGCCGACCCTGGCGCCCTGGCTCTCGGCCCGGGACAATGTCGCGCTGCCGCTGGTCTTGGCGGGTGTCGCCAAGCCCGCCGCCCTGACGGCCGCTGACGAGGCGCTGTCGAAGGTCGGGCTCGGCGCCGCGCTGCACGCCCGGCCCAGCCAGCTTTCCGGCGGCATGGCCATGCGCGCCTCTCTGGCGCGGGCGCTGGTGACGCGGCCTCGACTGCTGCTCCTCGACGAACCTTTCGCGGCCCTGGACGAGATCACCCGCCGCGCGCTGGCCGACGACGTGCTGACCCTGGCCGCCGAGAGCGCGCCGGCCATGGTGTTCGTCACCCACAATGTCGAGGAAGCCGTCTACATGGCCCGGCGCGTGGTGGTGATGACGCCGGGTCCTGGTCGCATCGCCGGTGAGGTGACGATCGACGCGCCGCTGCAGCGCCCCTCTGGGTTCCGGACCACCCAGGCTTTCCGCACCGCCGCCGAGGCCGTGTCGGATCTGCTGGCGGCCGCGTCGGAGCGCGCGGCATGACCCGCATCCTCGCGCCGCTGATCCTGATCACCGCTTTGCTGGCCGGATGGGAGTTCGCCTGCAAGGCGCTGGCGGTTCCCGCCTATCTGCTGCCTCCGCCCAGCGCGGCCTGGCGGGCCTTCGCCGAGTCATGGCCGCTCCTGCTGAGCTCGGCCTGGGCGACGCTGTCAACGGCCTTGCTGGCGCTGGTCATCGCCAGCCTGATCGCCTGCGGCCTTGCGCTGTTCGTCAGTCTGAACAGCTTGCTAGAGGATGCGGTGCGCCCCATCGCGGTGACCTTGCAGGTCACGCCCCTGGTCGCCATCGCGCCGCTGGTCACGATCTGGGCCGGTATCGACCACCCCGAGCGCGCTGTCATCGGCCTGGCGGCCGTCGTGGCCTTCTTTCCGATCTTCTCGGGCGCCTTGAGCGGTCTGAAGTCCGTCGATCCGGATCTGGCCCGCCTGTTCGATCTCTATGGGGCGACACCCCTGCAGCGCCTGACGCGCCTGCGCCTCCCCTCCGCCGTTCCCGCCCTTCTGGAGGGGCACAAGGTCGCGGCGGGTCTGGCCGTGATCGGCGCCGTCGTCGCCGAGTTCGTGGCCGGCACGGGCGGCGCGCAGGGGCTCGCCTGGCGCATCCTGGAATCCTACAACCGCCTGCAGACCGCCAAGGTTTTCGCGGCGCTTTTCACTCTGGCCCTGCTGGGCGTGATCCTGCATGCGGTGATGGAAGCGCTGGAACGTCGACTTCTCCACTTTTGGCGTGGACGTTAGGCCAAGATTAAAGCGCGCGACCTAGAATGGGCGTCTGACAAGACTTTCGCTGGATCGCGTCATGCGCCTCGTTGTTCTCATCGTCGCCCTGGCCAGCGCGTCCGCCGCGCAGGCCGAAGGCGTGCGTGAGACTCGATACGGCCCAGCGCCTGCGCGAGCCCCGGCGGCGCTGGACAGCCACGCGCCGCTCTATAACGGCGCGGCCTATGGCGCGCGCACCCTGGGCTGGACCGGCAAGCGTGACGCCGAGGCGACGCCGGCCGAAACGACCGCTCAGCAGCCCTGGTGGGCGCGCGAGCCGTCGCAGGCGCAAGCCCCGCGCCCGCAAGCCAGCGCGCCCGTCTCCGCCAACTTCACGCCCCAGGCTCCTGCGCCGTCCTCCCGGTTGCCGCAAAGCATCTATGACGCGCCGACGCCGCAGGCCTCCAGCGCGCCAACGCCGCCAAACCTTACTGTCGCACCGCTTCAGCCGGGCCAGGTGGGCGCTCGCACCTATTCGGTCGGACGTCAGTTCGGCATGTCGCCAGATCCTATTCCCGCCGCAGGTCCGCCGCGCATGGTCCTGATCGCACCGCCGCCCGCCTCGACGGAGGATGAGGCCACGCCAAGCGTCCAGGACGGTGGCGAGTGGTCCGGCCGCGCCAACAACGACGGCGGTTTTTAATGCAGTCGCGTATTCACGACCTCATCGCCCTGGCCAAGTGGTGGTGTCTAGCAGTTCGGCGCGGGGGAGTGACGCGATGGCCTTCAACATCCGCTATCTTCCGGTTCTTGCGACTGTCGTAATCTTTATTGTCGCCTATGCCGTGTGTACCATCCAGTTTCCCGCCATGCTGTCGATGCGGG
>NCDQ01000635.1 GCA_002280275.1 Caulobacter vibrioides
GCAAGAACGCAACGCGTCCTTCACCAATGTGTTGAATAAAGCACGAAAAGCTCGCACGGGTGGTGGCGTGGAAGTCCAAGCCGTTCGCGATCTGCATCCCCTTCACCACGGCCAGCTTCATCCCCCAGGCCTGGCTCACCTTCAAGTTCCATCTTCTGCTGGGTGGCGAGCTTTTCTGCGTCCATGGTGGCCGGCAAGATATGGAACTGGATGTCAGGTGTAGAGAGATCGGGCCGCGATTTGACGAAGGCGGCGATATGCGCAGCCGACAGCGTCAGAAGCCCCCGCCTCAAGAAGGCGTACTTCAGGGCCTCCCCCACGAGTCGCCGACCTTTAGACATCTCATTGACGGAGAGGACCCCCTTCTTCAACCGGTAACGCAGGCCGACCACGTAGTGATCCTGCAGGTTTTCGCCTACGCCCGGCACGTCCGCCACCACGGGAATTCCGTGCTCTTGCAGAAGGGCCGCAGGACCGACGCCAGAAAGCTGTAGGAGTTGGGGCGAATTGACCGCGCCGCCGGCCAGGATCACCTCGGCATTGGCTGTCGCCGTCCGTCGCATACCGTTCTGGATGAACTCGACGCCGACCGCGCGCTTCTCCCGGAAGAGGACCCGGGTGGCGAGGGAACCGGTTTCAACGACAAGGTTCGATCGCTTCAGAACCGGATGTAGATATGCGACCGCGGCGGACCAGCGCCGGCCGTTCTTCATTGTCACCTGGAACCAAGTCGCCCCTTCCTGCTGAGCGGCGTTCAGATCCTCTATACGCGGCAGGCCCGCCTGCACACATGCATCTATGACGGCGTCCGACACAGGATGGCCGTCGCGCATGTCGGAGACGTTTAGGGGGCCACCCGTGGCGTTCCAATCGTCCGCTCCGCGCTCCTGATGCTGCGAACGCAGAAAATACGGCTTCACGTCATCATAGGACCAGCCTTCGCACCCGAGCTGCCGCCAGCCATCATAATCTTCCCGCTGGCCGCGAATGTAGAGCATCGCGTTGATTGAGGATGAGCCGCCCAACACCTTGCCACGCGGCCAGGCATGCTGACGCCCGCCCGAGCCGGGATCGGGTTCGGTTTGGTAGAGCCAGTTGACCTTCGGATCCTTTAACGTCTGCGAGTAACCCACAGGCACATGGATCATCACATTCGATAAGAATTGTGAGGGGTTATGCATCGGCCGGTCGTCGCCGCCTGCTTCCAATAGAAGCACGCGCGTCTTGCCGTCAGCGGTAAGACGATT
>NCDQ01000156.1 GCA_002280275.1 Caulobacter vibrioides
AGGGCGGCGATCGAGGCGGCCGGCGGCCCCGTGCTCGCCTTCTGCCGCTCGGGCACGCGTTCGATCGTGACCTGGTCGATCGGCCAGGCCCTGGCGGGCGCGGATCGGGAGACCCTGATCGCGCAAGGCCGCGAGGCGGGCTACGACCTGTCGGGCGTGCTGCCGGCCTGACCTCTAGAACGCGACGGACTCGCGCGCCGCCATCGGCGTCGGTTCGGCCTCACAGCTGGCGAGGACGAACTGGGCCAGGATGATACACAAGATGGCGAAGGCCGCGCGCTGAAGCCGTTTTGACACAAAAATCGCCGCGTCCGCCGCCATGGCCGGTTCTCCCTCGGGTACTGGAGAGCCGCAGCGCAAGACCGGCGCCGTCTTCTCTGGGGAGCGATCCGATGATTCCTTTCGTCCGCGAGCTCGAGTTCGAATACGGCCGCTCCGACCAGGTCAGCCCCCTGATCCGCCGGGTGATCGCCCGTAATCCGGGGCCTTTCACCTTCACCGGCACCGGCGTCTATATCGTCGGCCAGGGCGAGGTGGCGGTGCTCGACCCAGGTCCCGACCTGCCCGAACACTTCGAGGCGCTGAAGACGGCGCTGGCCGGCGAGCGGGTGACGCACGTGCTGGTCACCCACCACCACCTGGATCACAGCCCCCTCGCCCACCCGCTGGCGCAGGCGTTCGGCGCCAAGGTCTATGGCCTGCCCGCGCCGAGCGATCATGGCGAGGCGACCTCTCCGGGGCTCGAGGAAGGCGCCGACGCGCGGTTTCGCCCCGATGTCGTGCTGGCCGACGGCCAGGTGCTGGCGGGGCCAGGCTGGACGCTGGAGACGGTGGCGACGCCCGGCCACACCTCCAACCACCTGTGCTTTGCTTTGCGCGAAGGGTGATCACCCCGCCCGACGGCGACATGGGTGACTATTTCGCCAGCCTGGCCAAGGTGCGGGCGCGGGACTTCGACACCCTGTGGCCGACGCACGGCGCGCCAGTGCGCGACGTCGCGCCCTTCATCGACGCCTATGTCGCCCACCGCCGGGCGCGGGAGGCGCAGATCCTGGAGGCCTTGGGCGCGGGCCCGACCACGATCCAGGCGATGGTGCCCAGCCTCTACGCGGCGGTCGATCCACGCCTGCATCCGGCGGCGGCCCACTCGGTGCTGGCCCACATGATCCAGCTGGTCCGCGAGGGCCGCGTCCTGACCGACGGCGAGGCGAGCCTCGACGCCAAGTACCGCCTCGCCTGAAGGCGGCTCAGCCCCCCTTGACGGCCGTCATCAAGGCGCCGATGCGGTCGCAGTTGCGGCCAAGATCAGACCCCGCGTCGCGGCCGATCGAGCGCATGTCCAGCCGCGAACCGGCGGCGTCCGGGCGCACGCGCACCACCACGTCGTCGGTCAGACCGTACCAGAAGCTCTTGGCCGTCGCCTCCAGCCGGCCATCCATCGGATCGTCGGTGATCAACGTCATGCCTGACGCCAGGACGGCGGCCTTGGCCGCCTCATAGGCGTCGGCGGGCGAGCGGCTGCTGACCAGCGGACGGGCGGCCGGGCAGGTCTCGGCGTTGATCTCAGCGATGCGGCGACCGGCGAAGGCGGCCGATCCGACCGGCAGACTCGGATCGTCGTCCACGAACGCCGCCGCGCCGCCGCGGGCGGCCAGGGCCGCGTCGGAGAACACCAGCGGCGTCTTCCAGTCCGTGGCCACGTCGTGGATCGGCGGAGCCTGGCCAAACAGCGCCTTGGCGCCGAACATCACGCCGAAGGTCGCCCCTGTGATCAGCAGCGCCAGCAGCGCCGCCTTCCACAACCGGCCAAAGCCGGCGAACAGGGCGATGACCAGGCCAATCAGGCCCGTGGCGACGCCGACCTGAGCCGCGCGCGGGGCCCAGTCCAGGGTCATCAGGTTGTAGCCGAGCGGCAGGTCGATCAGGCCCAGCTTGACGCCCAGCGCTCCGCCTCCCGCCAGGATCGCCGGGGTCAGGGCCACCAGAACCGCGAAGTCCAAATAGGTGGACGCCCAGCCGGGCTTGGCCTTCTCACCCTTCGTCTTGCCGGCCTTGGCCTTGCTCTTGCGCCCCGGCGTGATCGGCACGGCGAAGGGCGTCGCCTCGGCCGCGACCGGCTTGGCCTGCGGCGGGGGCTTCGGCGCTTCGACCTTATCCGGCTCGTGCAGGCGCAGCGGCGCATCAGTATCAGGCTTGGCCTCCAGCGCCTTGGCCTCGACGATGGTCACCGGCTCTGCGGGCTTGGGGCCCGCAGCGGCGATGGCGGCGGCTTCAGCAATGATCGCGTCGGCCGCCGAGAGCGGCTTAGCCTCGGGCGTGGGCGCTGCGGGGGCCTTGGCGTCGACCTCAGGCTCGGCCGCGATCAGCTGGGCTTCGGGCGGCGTTTGAGGCGACGGAGCCTCAGACGCCGCCAGGGGCTCCCCCGCCGGCTGGATCTCCTGTTCGAGCTCGGCCTCCGGCGCGTGCAGCGCGGTTTCGGCCTCGACCTCTTCGACAGGATCTGGCGCGTAGATCTTGACCGGCTGGCTTCCGTCAGCCGCCGCCAGGGTCGGCTTAGCAGGCGGCGGGCTGGGCTGCATCGGGGTTTCAGGCAACTTGTAACCGTCGTCGGCCAGACGCTTGCGGATCAGCTTCTTGTCGATCTT
Organism: Caulobacter vibrioides; assembly: GCA_002280275.1. Lineage (GTDB taxonomy): Bacteria > Pseudomonadota > Alphaproteobacteria > Caulobacterales > Caulobacteraceae > Caulobacter > Caulobacter vibrioides_A. The sequence continues at coordinate 2,646 of NCDQ01000156.1, forward strand.
GCCGGTCGCGCCCAGCGGGATGTCGTCGACGATCAGCACGTCGTCCGGCATCCACCACTTGGCGATCTTGCCCTGCAGATAGTCGATGAACTCCTGCGGCGCGGCGGTCTCGCCCTCCTTGAGCTTGACCAGCAGCACCGGGCGCTCGTCCCACTTGGGATGAGGCTGACCGACCACCGCCGCCAGGGCCACCTTGGGATGGCCCACGGCGATGTTCTCGATCTCGATGGTCGAGATCCACTCGCCGCCTGACTTCACCACGTCCTTGGCGCGGTCGGTGATCTGCATGAAGCCATGCTCGTCGATCGTGGCCACGTCGCCGGTGTCGAAGAAGCCCTCGTCGTCCAGGATCTTGCCGCCGGCGCCCCGGAAGTACTCGGCCGCGATGATCGGGCCGCGGATCTTCAGGTGGCCGAAGGCTTTGCCGTCGTGCGGCAGGCGCTTGTCCTCGTCGTCCTTAAGGCAGATCTCGACGCCCAGCGGCGGACGGCCCTGCTTCAGGCGCCAGGGCATCTGCTGGTCATAGGGCAGCTTGGAGAGCTCGTCCGTCAGCACCGACAGCGTCCCGACCGGCGAGGTCTCGGTCATGCCCCAGGCGTGGACCACCTCGACGTCGTACTTGTCGTGGAAGGCGCGGATGATGCTCTCAGGGCAGGCCGCGCCGCCGATCACCACCTTCTTCAAGGTCGGCAACGTGGCGCCGGTCGCCTCCAGATGCTGCAGCAGCATCTGCCAGACCGTCGGCACGGCGGCCGAGAAGGTGACCTGCTCACTGTCCAGAAGCTCGTAGATCGAGGCGCCGTCCATCTTGGCGCCGGGCATGACAATCTTAGCGCCCGCGCCCGGGGCCGAGAACGCCACGCCCCAGGCGTTGGCGTGGAACATCGGCACCACCGGCAGGATCACGTCCTTCTGCGACAGGCCCATCACGTCGGGCTGCAGGGTGATCAGGGTGTGCAGGAAGTTGGAGCGGTGGGAGTACATCACCCCCTTGGGGTCGCCCGTCGTGCCCGAGGTGTAGCAAAGGCCAGCGGCCGTGCCCTCGTCGAAGCCGCCCCAGGCGCAGTCGGCGTGGTGCTGTTCGACCAGATCCTCGTAGCAGAGCAGGCCCTTGAAGTGCGGCGCGTCGCCTGCGGGCGCGAACTCGGCCGGCATGTGCCCGCGATCAGTGAACACCACCACATGCTCGACGTGCGGCAGACGCGGCAGGATCGCGGCGATGATCGGCAGGAAGGTCAGGTCGGTGAAGATGGCGCGGTCGCCGGCGTGATCGGCGATCCAGGCGATCTGTTCGGGGAACAGACGCGGGTTCAGCGTGTGGCACACAGCGCCGATGCCCATGATGCCGTACCAGGCTTCCATGTGGCGGCCGGTGTTCCAGGCCAGGGTGCCGACGCGGTCGCCGGGCTTGATCCCCATGCCCAGCAGGGCGTTGGAGACCCGCTTGGCCCGCTCGCGGATCGCGCCATAGGTCGTGCGAACGATCGGTCCCTCGACCGAGCGGCTGACGACCTCGCGGCCGCCGTGCCACATCGCGGCGTGATCGATGATCTTATCGAGGGTCAGCGCCCCGTGCTGCATCAGCCCCTGCATCGGCCTTCAGCTCTCCCATCTGCTTATCGTTGTTAAGACAAAGCTATCGGTGTGCGGCGCAACACGCAACGCGCCGCGCTCGCCGCGCGAACAGGAATGTGCGCCGCGTCGAGCGGCCGACACGGCGCGATCATCGGTCGCAGGCGCTGTTCAGGGACTTTTGGTTGCGAACGGCCGATATTTCGCCGCGCGGTGAAGTGCTTCGCGCGCTCTGATTCAAACCTGTGAGGCGACTTGGGCTGGTTGGCCAAGGCATGGTCCGATGAGCGACTGGACGAGGTCGCGGCCGACACCTATCGGCTGACGCTGTCGCGCCTGGTGATCGCCGCCCTCGTGGCGGGGCTGATGGTGTTCGTGCTTCGCCCGGGAGTCGCCCTCCTATGGCTGCTCAGCCTCTACATGGGCGAAGGCCTGGCTCTCCTGGCGACACGGCGCTTCAAGAAGGGGCGCGCGGGCACGCCGCGTGAGCGGGCCTGGTTCGCCTGGGCCTCCATACCGATCACCATCAGCTGGTCGACGCTGGCGACCGTACTTTGGTTCGAGGGCCAGGACCTGCTGAAGATCGCCGCCGTTTCCATCTGGGCGGGCCAGATCGTCTACACCCAGAATTTCCGCCACCAGTCCGTGCCGATGCTGGTGTTGAACGGACTGGCGCCCCTGGCGAGCCTGCTGATCTTTCCGATCTTCTTCATGCCCGACACCAGTCCGGCCGCGCAGACCGCACGCTGGGGCCTTGTCCTGCTGGTCGGGACCACCTTGAACGTGATGGCTCAGAACCGCGCGGCGGCCAAACGGATGGACGAACTGACCCGCGGCCTGCGCGAAGAACGCGAAAAGGCCCTTGAGGCGACCCGCGCCAAGTCGACCTTCATCGCCGTGACCAGCCATGAACTGCGAACGCCGATGAACGGCCTCTTGGGCATGGCCCACGCCCTGCAGCGCTCGACGCTCGATCCCGTTCAGCGCGAGCAGATCGCGCTAATGATCAAGTCTGGCGACAGCCTGATGCAGTTGCTGAACGACGTCCTGGACCTCTCGCGCGTCGAGGCGGGCAAGGTCGAGCTGGCGCCGATCGACATGACCTTGCAAGACGTGGTCGGCGAGGTCGTCGACGCTTGGCGCGACGCGGCGGTGTTCAAGAACCTGTCGCTGACCGTCGACTACGCGCCGGACCTGCCGCCAGGCGTCCACGCCGATCCGCTGCGCATCCGTCAGGTCGTGACCAACCTGGTCTCTAACGCCATCAAGTTCACCGTCGAAGGCGGCGTCAGCCTGCGGGTCATGGCCACGCCTGGCGCGGACGGAAAACAGCGCGTTTCGATCATCGTCGCAGACACCGGCCCGGGCGTGCCGACCGGCGCCGCAGAGCGGGTGTTCGACAGCTTCACCCAGGCCGACCAAACCATCTCGCGCGAGCATGGCGGCGCAGGTCTTGGCCTGTCGATCGCGCGCGCCCTGGCCCGCCAGATGGGCGGCGATCTGGTGCTGGCGCCGTCAGAGCGCGGCGCGCGCTTCGACTTTACGTTCACCGCCCCCGCCTGCGCCGCGCCCGTCGCGCTCGCCCAGGACGTCGAGCCGAGCGCCGAAGACCTCGAGCAGATCCAGGTGCTCATGGCCGAGGACAACGCCATCAACCAGCTGGTCGTCCGCACGATGCTGGAGCCGCTCGGCGTGGCCCTGACCGTGGTCGACAACGGCCATGAGGCCCTCAAGGCGATGGGCGAGCGCCGGTTCGACTGCGTGCTGATGGACATCAACATGCCGGTGATGGACGGCATCACCGCCCTGGAGGCCATTCGCGACGGCCGGACGGGAAATCCCGCCATGCCGGTGATCGCCCTGACCGCCTCGGCCATGTCCGGCGACCGCGAGCGCTTCTTAGGGCTCGGCTTCGACGATCACCTGGGCAAGCCGGTCAAGCCGGTCGACCTGATCACCGCCATCGCCAAGGCGGTGGGGCCTCCGCCCGACGCGGGGCGGCGGGCGGCGTGAGGGTTTGGGGTCGGGTTTCTGGCGAGGGCTCAAGGCTGCTCACGACCCTGAGCGGACGTCGCGAAATACCCCTCTCTCTTAGAGAGAGGGAGGGGCCCAAGCGAAGCTTGGGAGGGTGAGTGGTTAAACCCTTGGCCGGCGTGCCGGCACAGAGTCCCCAGCCGAGCCAGGATCGTCCACGGGCTTCGCCTACCCACTCACCCTCCCGCGCCTGCGGCGCGGGCCC
>NCDQ01000636.1 GCA_002280275.1 Caulobacter vibrioides
GGGGCGATTTTCGCGCATCCCCGGTCGACCTCGACGACCTGGTCGCCCTTCGCCGCCGACACCCAATACTTCGCGCCGTCGACGGCGCCGTTCATGATCAATTTCATTGTCGATGATATGGATGGCGTCCTGGCCAAGGCGGCCGCCGAGGGCGTCGAGCCTGTCGGGCGTCAGGACGAGGATGGCATGGGCCGGTTCGCCTGGCTTATGGACCCCGCCGGGGTGAAGATTGAGCTTTGGGAGCCTGTCAAAGGCGACTCCGGGGCATAAGTTTCTCTTGCCAAATCGGACATAAAGATATCTTTATGTCTCTATGAAGCTTGCCGCTGAACAGGTTGTCGAGGTGTTGCGCGCCGCCGGCGAGTCCACACGCCTGCGGCTTCTGGCGTTGCTGGCGGCCGAGGAGTTGTCGGTTCTGGAGCTGTGCCGGATTCTCGACCAGAGCCAGCCGCGCGTGTCGCGTCACCTGAAGCTCCTGGCCGAGGCCGGCCTTGTGGAGCGCTTCCCGGATGGCGCCTGGGTGTTCTATCGCCTGGCCGCCAAGTCGCCCGGCCGTTTGCTCGTCGAGCAGGCGCTGGACCTGATCGACGAGGGTGACGAGACGATCCAGGCTGACGCTGACAAGCTGACGGCCGTGCGGGCCGAGCGCTCGACCGACGCCCAGGCCTATTTCGCCCGCAACGCTGCGCGCTGGAACGAGATTCGCTCGCTGTATGTCGACGAGGCCGAGGTCGAGGCCGCAATCCTGCGCGCCACCGGCGAAGGTCCGTTCGACGAGATGGTCGACCTGGGCGCCGGCGCCGGGCGCATGCTGACCCTGCTGGGCAAGCGCGCCGCCAATGCGCTGGGTCTGGACCTCTCACAACAGATGCTGAACATCGCCCGCGACGAGGTGGCCAAGGCGGGCCTCACCGCGTGCGAACTGCGCCACGGCGACATCTTCCGCACCGGCCTGCCAGGCGGCTGCGCCGATCTCGTCACCGTGCACCAGGTGCTGCACTATCTGACCGATCCCGCCACAGCGGTGGCTGAGGCCGCGCGTCTGGTGACGCCGGGCGGACTGCTGCTGATCGCCGACTTCGCGCCGCATGGTCACGAGTTCCTGCGCGAGGTTCACCAGCACCGCCGGCTGGGCTTTGACGACGCCGAGATCGTCGCCTGGCTGCAGACGGCCGGCCTTGCGCTGGAAAGCAACATTGCCCTGCCGCCGGCGACGGCCGAGGGTCGGGCGGCGCGTCCGATCG
>NCDQ01000637.1 GCA_002280275.1 Caulobacter vibrioides
CCGGCGTCAGCGCCGCCTTGGCCAGCCCCTCGGCGCCGGTCGCCGCGACGAGGGGGACCTTGGCGGTCCAGCCCTTGAGTTCGGCCGGCAGATCGGCGTCCTGGGCGGCGCAGGCTGGCGCGGGCGTCGCCGGGGCCATTAGAGCCGAAGCCGCCAAGGGCGCTGAGAGCCACAGCCCAGCGGCGGCGAGAGCTACGAAGCGCATGGTGGTCTTCTCCTGAACGCGCATCAGAATTTCACCCGCAGATCGGCGCGGAAGTTGCGGCCTTCTTCGGGGAAGCCGTCGACCAGCTGGTAGCGCTGATCGAGCAGGTTTCGGACCCCGACGATGACGTCGGTGGTCGGCGTCACCGTCACCTGGGCCGTCAGATTGGCCAGGACATAGGCGCCCGTGCGGTAGTAGCGGGCTGGGGTGATCAGCGAACTGGACGTCACCGTCCAGCGCTTGGACGCGGTCTCGAGGCTCGGCGTCAGGGTCAGACGGTCGAGGACCTTCCAATCGGCATAGGCCAACAGCTTGTGGGTCGGCACACCTGTTGGCCGGAAGGCGGCGTTGGTCGGGTCGGTCAGCTCGCGGTGCAGGTAGGTATAGTTGCCGCCGAGCGTCAGGCTCGGCGACAGCGCCGCCGTCACCGAGGCCTCGGCCCCGTAATATTCGCCGCTGCCGGCGTTGCGGGTCTGGCTGACCGTGCCGAAGGGAGGCCCCAGGGCGACCGGGATCTGGATCAGGGCGTCCTGGACGTCACTGTAGAACACCGCGCCTTCGACCTGCACCGCCGGGGTCAGGTCGAGCTTGCCGCCGACCTCATAATTCACCGCCCGCTCGGCCTTGATGCTGGGGTTGGGGATCGCCGTGCCGAAGCGCGAGCTATAGCGCTCGAACAGGGTCGGGAAGCGGCTGCGCGATGAGACGCTGACATGAAGCTGGCTCGCCTCGCTTGGACGATAGATCAGCGCCGCCTGGCCGTTCCAGGCGCTGTCGTCGGTCAGCGGATAGAAGACCAAGGCTCCCGAATTATAGTCCTGGGCCATCTTCAGGTCGCGGCGGTCCCAAGAGGCGCCGACCACCAGATCGACCTTGTCGCCGAACTTCTGGGTGTCTTCCAGAGCCAGCGAGGTGGTGTCCTCGGTCGTGGTCTGCTTGGGCTCGACCAGGGCCGGGGCGAAGGTCTGCTGCCACTCGACGTGCTTGTCGCGGCGGTAGAAGGCCGCCGCCTTCAGGCTGTTGGTCGCCGAGAGCCCGGACGTCGTCATAGTAGGAGCGGAAGGCCCGCCCCAGGGTCTGGGTGTTCTGGCGGGCGTTGTCGTAGGAGAACAGGCCATTCTCGAAGGTGTTGCGATAGAAGCGGGTCTTCACATAGGCGTTGTCGGCGACCTGGGTCTTGGTCAGCAACGCGATGCTGTCGAGGTTCCAGTAGGGCCAGGTCCAGTAGCGGGTGCTGGCCGTATCGGTCACATGGTAGGGCGCGTTCTTCTCGCCCTCCTGCCGAGTATAGGTCAGCGAGTATTCGTCGGTGGCGTTGGGGGTGAAGCCGACCTTGGCGTTGACCCGCCAGTCCTCGCTGTCGGAATGGTCGCGATTGCCGCCATTCTCCAGGGTGGTGGGGCGATAATCGTCGGGCGGAGCCCAGTGGGTACGTTTGTTCCGTGCTCCGCTGATCTGGGCGTAGACGTGGTCGCTGCGCCCGCCGATCCGGCCCGAGACCGAATTGCTATTCAGCGACCCGTCGCCATCAAAGCCGGCGCCCAGGCGGATCGCGCCCTCGAAGGGCTCCGACGGCTTGCGAGTCACCAGGTTGATCGCGCCGCCGACGCCGCCAGGGCCATCCAGCACTGAGACATAGCCCTTGGAGACCTGGATCTCGGACAGATCGGCGGTCAGGAAGCGGGCGAAATCGATACGGTTGTCGGCCGGCAGGAAAACCCGCACGCCGTCGATCGACAGGGTGGTCTGGAAGCGATCGAAGCCGCGGATGAACGCCACCCGCTCATTGCGCGAGCCGCCAGTATTGCCCGCCGCCGCGCCAGGAACGAGATCCAGGGCCTGGTCGATGCTAACCTTGTCGAACTTGCGCAGGGCCTC
>NCDQ01000157.1 GCA_002280275.1 Caulobacter vibrioides
GTCCCGGCGCTGCAGCCCGCTACGCGGTCTTCCGGCCGGGATGACGAAAGAAAATGATCCGAGCGGATTGAGTTCGAACCCTGCGGCTAGGTCGGACGGTTCGCCTCATGAACCGCCCGGGCGATCGCGCGGGCCAGGCAGTCGGCCGCCGCTGAGCCGATCCGCGTCCGCAGCACGCCGCGCATAGGGTCGTCTCCCAGAGCGCAAGCGCCTGACGCCAAAGCGAAGACGACATCGCCGTCGAACGGTGTGTGGATCGGGCGCACCGCCCGCGCCATGCCGTCATGGGCCATCATCGCCATGCGCTGGGCTTCGGCGGTCGAGAGGTCCGCTGTCGTGGCCACCAGGGCCAGTGTGGTGTTGGCGCCGGCGATGAGGCGCGCGCCGAGTTTCGAATCGTCTGGCAGGGGCTCGATCGCCGGCGCCATGGTCCCCGGGCGGCGACCGCCGAACTCGCCGTCGATCTCGAACGGCCAGGCCCAGAAGGTCTCGCCATCGGCCATATAGGCCGAGCCCACCGGATTGGCGGCCACCAGGGCCGCCACGATCAGCCCGTCGCCGAGGTCGATCGAGGCCGAGCCCAGGCCGCCTGGTCGCAGGCCCGCCATCGCCCCGCGTCCCGCGCCCACCGGGCCCAGTGGAAAGTCTTCGCCCGCCGCCTCGACCGCTCTCATGCCCAGCTCGCGATAGGGCGGGGTCAGGCCCCAGGCCTTGTCGCCGCCATTGGAGAGGTCGTGGAGGCACGCGGCCGGCACGATCGGAATGGCGGGCGTGCCGGCGGTGATCCGCAGGCCCACGTCACGGTTCGACAGGGCCGACGCCACGCCGTCGGCCGCGCCCAGGCCAAATACTGATCCTCCCGAAAAGCAGATCGCATGCGCCTTGGAGAAGCTGTTCTCGGGGCGCAGGGTGTCGGTCTCGCGCACGGCCGGTCCGCCCCCGCGCACATCCACGGCGGCGGTCCAGGCTTCCGGACACAGCACCACCGTGACGCCGGTGCGGACGGCCTCGTCCTCGACACAGCCGACCTTCAGGCCGGGCACGTCGGTGATCAGATTGCGGGGGCCGGGCTTGGGCATCGGGAATCTCCGTGTGGAGCAATGCTAAACCGTCCATCGCGCCTCTGGAATTCGCCGCGAACGCCTGCTAGGAAGACCACCCTTCGCTCCGGCGAAGACGTGCGGGCGTGGTGAAACTGGTAGACGCGCCGGACTCAAAATCCGGTTCCGAAAGGAGTGTCGGTTCGACCCCGACCGCCCGCACCAACTTCCTTTCTGTCTTTTGAGCGTGCGAGGCGACGCGTCGGACCAGGCGGTTCAGCAGAACGCGCCCCATTGGCCACGCGCCGTGACCGGAGGCCACATTGATGCGGCCCGCCCGACCCAGATCGACGAACTCCGAGCCCCAGCCGCGCGCGAACGCCTCGGCGCGCTCGATCTCGACATAGGGATCATCGCGGCTGGCCACGACCAGGCTGGGGAACGGCAGGCGCAGGCGCGGAATGGGCGAGAAGCCGACCAGCAGGCGGCCGGCCGGTCCCTCGCGTTTGACGTCGGCCGGCGCCACCAGCATCGCCCCGCCGACACCGCGTCCGCCCGTCACCTAGGCGAAGTGGGCGACCAAGGCGCAGCCCAGGCTATGGGCCACGAGGATCGCGCCGGGCCGCTGGCGTACGGCCTCGGCCAGGCTGATGGTCCAGTCGCCCAGCAGAGGGCGCTCCCCGTCCTGCTACTCGACGCGCACCGCGCCCGGCAGGTCCCGCTCCCAGTGCGACTGCCAATGGTCAGGACCCCAGTTGTAGATGCCCGGCACGATCAGGATCGGCGGCGTGGCGCCACGGGCTTACAAGGTCATGGTCGTCCGCCGGAGGCTGAGCGCTGATGGGCGATCCTTAAGGCGAGGCGGGGGCGCTGCTCAATTCATATCAATTGAGTAGAATTTAAGGAGGGCTGGGGTGGCTTGGGGGCTTGTCGAGGCGGGCGTTTGGCGTCTAACTTTTCCCAAAGTTGAGGATCGTCCGCATGATCGCCTTGGCGCTTGTCGCCGTGCTCGCCGGACAGGGCCCCATTGATGACGGCACAACGGGCGTGGCGTGGCTATTTCCGCCCATCGGACAAGCCCGGTGGGCGCAGGCTCCCACGCGCCAGGACCTCGCAAGGGTCAAGCCGACAAGCCCGATGAGGGGAGTGGTGGGCTTTGATTGCGCCGTCCGCCCGAACGGTTCGCTCAAGGATTGCAAGGCGTTCAGCGAACAGCCGGCGGACTTGGGTTTTCGCCGCGCCGCGCAGACCCTGATCCCGAAGTTTCGCCTGAGCAAATCGGATTCGAAGGCCGCGCTAAGGCAGCAGAAAAGTGTTCGGGTCTGGATCGCGTTCGGCGGCTCAGAAGGCTGCTTTTTCCCCTACTGCACTATTGATCCGCCCCCTCCGCCATCGCCGAGCCCAGCAGGTCGCCCCTTCTAGTCGGGCGCTCACGCCGGCCCAAACAGCGCCTCACACCTCGTCCCACCAGTAGGGCGTCGGCCGCCGCGCGGTCGGCCGCCGACGGCGCCGCGTGGGTCTGCTGCAGGGCCATCAGGTACTTGTAAAGGTCACTGGACCCAGCAATGTGCATCAGTGACGGTGCGCGTATGAGGCTTCAGTGGAATTAGGGTGACAGCGCACTTAATGCCCTTTCAGTCTGAGTTCTCGAATAGCTCAGCGACAATTTGGGAAGCGGTCGCTGCAATCGGCGCCGCTGGAAACCCCGATGCTTGCAACCTTTCTGGCTGGATTGGCGGCTTGGGCTGCGGCGACCGGACCCTCGGTCACGGCGCCGGCCTGCGCGGCCGCCGAGGTGGTTGTCGTTGAGCTTTGGTCGGAGCCGGGACGGCCGCCGCTGTCCGCAGGGCTTGAAGTGCGGTTCAAGAGCCCGGCCTGGAGCCGGGCCAGCCAGCTGCGACAAGGCGGATGGAATGGCCCCGCGCCCTCTGAAGCCCTGCTCACGCGCTGGGAAAGCAGTCCTCCCTCCAGCGCCATGACCTGCGCCAATGTCCATGCTGTCTGGGCGTCCATGGCGATCGCTTCGCCCGGTGAAGGAGCCGGCGATGACGCCCGCACGACCATTGGCCTGCCTGTCATCGACGAGGCCGGTCGCCGGGCTCTGGTGCAGGTGACCACCCTGCGCAAATCGCTGGGGAGCAGCGTCTACCTCTATCTGCTGGAGAAGTCCGCTGGACGCTGGAGGGTGGGCAGCCGCCGACTGTTGGCGATCTCATAGGGCTAAACAGCGCCGACGGGAGGCGCTCACATACCTCCAAACAGCGCCTCACACCCGGTTCCCGCCAGCACGGCGTCGGCCCCCGCTCGGTCGGCCGCAGACAGCGCCGCATGGGTCTGCCGCAGGGCCATCAGGCACTTGGCTTGGTAGGGGAAGGTCGGCTGGGTCCAGGGGCGGCCGTCGATCATCGCTTCGACCGTTTCGGCCCCGCCCATCGCGGCCTTCGCATTGGCCAGCAGGAACGGCGCATAGACCCGGCCGATCTCGGTCAGCAGCGGCCGTAGCGTATCGGCAAGGTCGGCGCGCGAGGCCCAGTGGGCGGCGTCAGGCTCCAGGCCCGACAGGTCTTCGACGCGATCCAGCCAGGCCCGCACCCGACGCGAGCGCTGGACGGTGATCGCCGCCGAGGTCGGTTCGATGATCGCCAGTTGCGACAGCTGCCCCTGGATGGCGAAGTCCGCCGCAGAGGGGCGCGCGCCCAGCACATAGCCTTGGCGTTCGATCAGGGCGTCCAGCACCTCGACGAGGCGCGCATAGCTGGCCTCGATGGTGGCGGCGGTGGTCGGGTTGGAGCCCACCACATAGAGGCGGTCGATCTGGCGCTTGGAGATCTCGCGCGCGGCCGCCTCGGCGACTTGGCCGGGCAGGGTGGGGTCATGCCAGAAGATCAGCATGGGCCCGGCGTTCTCGATGTCCGCCGCATGCGCCCAGCGGAAATGGAACATGGCCTTGGTCAGCCACTCGTCGGCGTAGTCCTCGATCAGGTCATTGAGGAAGGCGACGACGGGATCGTCCGGGATGACCGAGCGGCCGGCGTGCTCACGCTCGAGCCGGCGGATGATCGGTGTGGAGTCCGTGACCGCCTCGAAGCCCTCGGCGGTGGGGAAGTAGAAGGTGGGCAGAAGCTTCACCTTCGGCTCGGGCAGGCCCGGCGGCGGGTTGCGGTGACTGCCCCAGTGGATGGCGTGCGGGATGCGCCGAAAGCGTAGCAGCGCCAGCATCTTGCGGGTGTAGGGTGATCCGGCCGCGCCCAGCAGGGCGAGCGGCGCCTTGGCGTCCGTCGACATGTTCCCTCCGCCGTCGCTCATCATCGAGCTTTTGGCAGAGGGAATGCCGAAAGGGGCGCGCCGTCAAACTTCCCCTTGGGTCAGGCGATGCGGTCGCCCCGGTGCAGCGGGTCGGGCAGGGGATCGCCCGCCTTCACGAACTGCAGCGACACCGAGTTGATGCAGTAGCGCAGCCGGGTCGGCGCGGGGCCGTCCGGGAAGACGTGGCCCTGGTGGCTGTCGCAGCGGGCGCAGCGGGTCTCGATGCGGACCATGCCGTAGGAGGTGTCGCGCACTCCGACCACGTGGTCTTCGGCGAACGGCGCGTAGAAGCTGGGCCAGCCGGTGCCGCTCTCGAACTTGGTCTCGTGCTTGAACAGCGGCAGGCCGCAGAGGCGGCAGCCATAGACGCCGGGGCTCTTCTCGCCCAGCAGGCCGCCGCAGAACGGCGCCTCGGTGCCGTGATGCAGCAGGACGCGGGCCTCCTCGGCCGTCAGGTCGGCCTCCAGGCGCTCGCGCTCGGCCTCGTTCGGCGGGGTTAGGTCAAAGCCGGCGGTTGAAAGGGTGGCTGCGTCTGTCATGAAGGCCAATGTAGGCGCTTCGGCGCTGTTTCGGTAGCATCAGGAGTCTCCGATGACCGTCGCCGTCGCCTTTCTGCAGCCGGGCTGGGCCGATTGGGAGGCCGGCGCGGTCTTGGCGCTGCTGCGCGAGCACCTGAAGGTGCAGATCGAGGTCGCCACCCCGACCGGCGATCCGGAAACCTCGATCGGCGGCGTGCTGGCGGCGGCCGACTATCGGTTCGACGATCCGGTGCTCAGCGACGCCGACCTCTTCATCCTTGTGGGCAGTGAGGCCTGGAGCGAGGGCGAGACCCCCGCCATCAGCGCGCTGATCCGCCAGGCCCTGGCCGACGGCAAGCCGGTGGCGGGGATCTGCGCCGGCACGACCGCCCTGGCGCGCGCGGGCCTATTCGCCGGGCGCAAGCACACCTCCAACGGCAAGGACTGGCTGGAGGGCGTCGTGCCCGGCTATGCGGGCGCCGAACACTATGTCGACACGCCCCGGGCGGTGACCGACGGCAAGCTGGTCAGCGCGTCTGGCCTGGCGCCGGTGACCTTCGCCGCCGCCGTCGCCCGGCTTGTGGCGCCCGAACAGGAGGCGCTGATCGCCGAGTACGAGGCGATGTTCGCGCGGGAGTTTTCGGCGGCGCAATGACGCTTTAAACTTGTATTTCTTATCGCCTGCGTTAGCCTTTTGGGGCTAGCGGAGGGGCTGCGCATGGCGACGTTTCCAGATGGGCCGGGCAGCGTCGAGGCGACCGGACCCAGCAGCAAGACCGGCAGACTGGTGCGCAAGATCGAGGCTGGCGTTCGCTTCGCCGTCAAGGGTACGGTCGCCGGCGAGCGTGTTCTCGGCGTCGATCAGTGGTTTGAGCTGGGCGGCGACGAGTATGTCTGGTCCGGCGCCTGCCGCGATTTCGAAGCGCCCGCAGGCGACAGCGAGATCGACCAGGCCGCCAAGGCTGACGAAGAGCGGCCCAATCGGGCGGAGCTGGGCGTCTACATGCCGCCGCGCTTCAAGATCGCTGAAGGCGTGCAGCATGTGGTCCAGGGGCGTCGGCCCAACGGCCTGGAAGGCCTGATCGTCCATTTCGACGCCGCTCGCATCCGCAAGGCCGGCAATGGCCCTGAAGACTCTGACAATCAGTCCTTGGCCGTCCTGCGATACGGCGCCGCCCAACGCCATCACTACGGCCAGATCAGCCGCACTGGCGCGATCTTCCTGCCGGAGAACTTCGAGTGGGGCGAATGGGGGTCGCACGCGGGGCCCAGCCTCTGCCCCGCGACCGGGCGAACGGGCGTGTCGCGCTACTATGTCGGCTTCGAGATGAACAACCCCGGCCTGCTGTACGAAGCCCAAGAAGACGGCGTCTTCTGTCCGTGGTTTAATTCCGCAAGGACTGAGAAAGGCGCTGTGATCCTCGACCGGCGCGGACGATGCACGCGGCAATCGGTCAACGGCGAATGGTATCGCGCCAGCGAGGTCAGACGGGTTGCGGCTGAGGGCAATATCAAGGCCGGCGTCTATCTGCCGTATAGCTTCGAGCAGTTCGAGGCGCTGACGAACCTGTGCCTCTACCTGGACAAAACCTTCCCGAGCTTCAGCCTGGATCGGGTGTTT
>NCDQ01000158.1 GCA_002280275.1 Caulobacter vibrioides
TCCGTGACTGCGTTCGAAAGCTGCGGTCTGACCGCCTACCGGAAGGTGGGACGCTGATGGCCAAGATTCGCGTTCTTGTCGTCGATGACTCCGCCACGATGCGGAGCCTGATTTCGGCGGCTCTCAATCGTGACCCGGACATCGAGGTGGTCGGCGGCGCCGGCGACCCGTTTGAGGCGCGGGGCATGATCAAGGCCCTGAACCCCGACGTCGTCACGCTCGACATCGAGATGCCGAACATGAACGGCATCGACTTCCTCGAGAAGATCATGCGCCTGCGGCCGATGCCGGTGGTCATGGTCTCGACCCTGACCCAGGCCGGCGCCGAGATGACGCTGCGGGCCCTGGAACTGGGCGCGGTGGACTGCGTGGGCAAGCCCGCTGACGCCACCGGCACCCAGGAGGCCCTGGCCGAGATTGTCGCAAAGGTGAAGATCGCCGCGCGCGCCTCGGTTCGCACCAACGCCGGCGCGGCGCCGACCAGCGCGCCCACGCGGCGAAAGGACTTCATGCCTTCGGGCGACATCGTGGCGATCGGCTCGTCGACCGGCGGGGTTGAGGCCCTGCTGTCGATCCTGCAGCTCTTCCCCGACACCTGTCCGCCAACGGTGATCACCCAGCACATGCCGGCGACGTTCACCGCCAGCTTCGCCGCGCGTCTCGACCGCTCCAGCGGCGCGAAGGTGCAGGAAGCCACAGACGGCGCCCTGCTGGAGCCGGGCAAGGTGTATGTGGCGCCAGGCGGCGCGACGCACCTGGAAGTCGTGCGCTCGGCCGGCCTGCGTTGCCGCCTTGTCGCGGGCGACCCGGTCAGCGGGCACCGTCCTTCGGTGGATGTGCCGTTCAATTCCGTGGCCAACGCCGTCGGCGACAAGGCGGTCGGGGTGATCCTGACCGGCATGGGCCGCGACGGCGCCCAGGGCCTCTTGGCCATGCGCAAGGCCGGCGCCAAGACGCTGGGCCAGGACGAAGCAAGCTGCGTCGTCTACGGCATGCCCCGTTCCGCTTTCGAAATTGGCGCCGTGGAGAAGCAGGTCAGCCTGTCCTCCATGGGCCAGTCCATCCTCGATTTGGCCTCAGCGAGGCGATAGACCATGCCCCAAGCAAGCTCCATCTCCGTTCTGGTGGTCGACGACCAGCTCACCATGCGGGCCTTGATCCGAAATGCGTTGCAGCAGATCGGCTTCAAGGACATTCGTGAGGCGCCCGATGGTGAGGAGGCGCTCAAGAACCTCCTGGCCAAGCCGGCGAACCTCGTCATCTCGGACTTCAACATGCCGAAGATGGACGGTTTGGCGCTGTTGCGCGCCGTGCGCTCGCACCCGCCGATCCGACAGACCGCCTTCGTGATGCTCACCGGACGCGCCGACCGCGAACTGGTGCAGCGCGCCGTGCAGTTTGGCGTGAACAACTACTGCGTGAAGCCCTTCACGGTCCAAGGCCTGAAGGAAAAAATCGAGCAAGTGTTCGGGCAACTGACATGACGGCATTCCATCACGACGATCCGGAACGCGCGATCAAGGTTCACGTCACGCAGGGCGAAAGCCATGTGTCGACCGACCCCAACGTGGTCATGACCACGGTGCTGGGCTCCTGTATCGCTGCCTGCATCCGCGACCCCCAGAACGGCGTCGGCGGCATGAACCACTTCCTGCTGCCCGACTCCGGCGACGGGCGCCGGGACGGCGACGCCGTCCGCTACGGCGCCTATGCGATGGAAGTCCTGATCAACGACCTTCTGAAGCGCGGCGCCCGTCGCGAGCGTCTCGAGGCCAAGATCTTTGGCGGCGCCAAGCTGTTCGATGGCCTGTCCGACGTGGGCGCCAGCAACGCCGCCTTCGCCGAGCGTTTCCTGCGCGACGAAGGCATTCCGATCGTGTCGTCCAGCACGGGGGGCGTCTCCGCCCGCCGGGTGGAGTTCTGGCCCGCCTCGGGACGCGTTCGCCAGCGCCTGGTGGCCGTCGACAACGCCCCGCAGGACGTCCGGCGTCCGACTCCCCCGCCGATGCCGGCGGTGGCGAGCGGCGACGTGGATCTGTTCTAGCGAATGGCTGCTTCACCGCTCCAGGCCGACGCGACCGCCACACCGGAAGAGCTCCTTCCGGTGGGCGAGCTGTCGCGACGGCTGGCGGCGGAGCTGGCTTCGGCCGCGGCGATCTGCCAGGACTGCGAACACATTGTCGGCGATTTGGCGGACGGCGGCGCGGCGCTGCCGAGCCTCACCAGGCTCCAGGCGCTCGACGAGCTGAGCCAGCGTCTGCATGGCCTTTCGGATATTCTTCAACGCATCGGCCAACACGCGTCCGGTGAATGGAGCCTGTCGATCGAGCCGCTGCTCGAAGGCCTAGGGCTCTCCGATCTTGTCGTCAGGCTTCGTGCGACCGAGGAAGCCGGGTGGAAAGCCGAGGCCGGCGAGCTGGACTTCTTCTAGGGCGCCGATGACAGACGCCCTTCTCCCCTCGACCCGGATCAATCTCGAGCGGGCGACAGTGCTCGTGCTGGACGACAACGGACCCTCGCTGGACATCCTGTCCCAGGTGGTTTCGGGCTTTGGCGTCAAGCAACTGCATCGCGCTGAGACCGTCGCTGACGCCCAGAGTCTGATCAAGACAAAGACCTTCGATCTGATCATCAGCGACGTGCAGATGCCCGTGACCGATGGCATCGAATTCATTGAATGGCTGAGGCGCGAGGGCGGGGAAACCAATCGCTTCATTCCCGTCATTCTCGTGACCGGACACACGCGAACCTCACAGGTCGTCAAGATTCGGGACGCGGGCGCCAACTACGTGGTGGCCAAGCCCATTACGCCCAAGGTGCTGCTCGAGCGGGTCTTCTGGGTTGCGCGCGAGGATCGCGCGTTTATCGAGTGCCCGAGCTTCGTCGGTCCAGACCGACGCTTCAAACATATGGGACCGCCTCCGGGGACGGATGGCAGACGCAAGGACGACCTTCCGGCGGAGGTGGGCGAGGCGCAGACGCCCAACCTGTCCGACGATGAAATCAGCAACATGATGCGCCCAGCGAAGGTGCAGATATGACCGTCCGCAAATTCAAACCACCGAACCGCCTGGCCAAGATGATCAAGGAACGGGGGGGCTTGCTCGCTCAGGACGCCATTGCGGCGGCCGAGGCGGGTGTTGAGTCTCTTCGCGAGGCGTCCCTGGCCGCCTTGGACGAGACCCTGGCCGAGATCGAAATGCGTTTTGGCAAAGGCGCCGAAAACCGGGAAGCCGAGTCATTCGAGAGCCTCTACGTCCTGGCGTCGCGGATCATCGACGTCAGCGCTTTTGTCGCCGGAACCGGTCTGGATCGCGCCGCCATGTCCCTCTGCGGATTGGCCGACAACTGCGCTGAGGCTGGCGCGTGGCGATGGGACGCGGTCGACGTGCACCTGAACGCCTTAAAGCTTCTGCGGAGCGTGGGGGCGAGCTTGCCCGCCGCCCAACGCGACTCCATGCTTCAAGGGCTCTACAAGGTCAGCCACTTCCGTCCCGACGAGAGCTGAGTCGCCTCAATCCCGAGCGGATTGTGTCGGAAACGCAACGGACCAAGAAGTCTCTTAGGTCGTGACCGCATTGTGGCCTTGTGGGCCGCCTCCGCCTTTGTTAGCTGTTTGATACCGGTGTCAAAAACTCAGATGGGTTTGTGACACCGGTGGCAAAAAAACGAAGACTTCAAGGCCGGGGGCGGTTTCGCGGGAAGGACGTGGAGCCGATACGAAGGCCAAGGCGGCGGCTACGCCGTCGTCCAATGGTCGAACGGGAGGAGGTTCTATGTCCAAGAATACCAAGGGGCGCGTGCGCGGCCTGAACTACGGCGTCTCGGGCGGCGCCCTGGCGCTGGCGATGGCGTTTGCTGGCGCGGCGAGCGCGCAGACCGCTCCGGCAGTCGCGCAGGATGAGGTTGTCGAAGAGGTGGTGGTCACCAGCTTCCGCCGCTCGCTCGACGCCGCGCTAAGCGCGAAGCGCCAATCTGTCTCCGCAGTGGACGTTATCGTCGCCGAAGACATCGCAAAGTTCCCCGATCAGAACCTCGCAGAATCTCTGCAGCGCATTCCGGGCATCTCGATTGTCCGTGACGGCGGCGAAGGTCGCGCTATCACCGTGCGGGGTCTGGGTTCGCAATTCACGCGGGTTCGCGTCAACGGTATGGAGGCGATCGCAACGACCTCTGACGGCGCCAGCGCCAACCGCGAGCGCGGCTTTGACTTCAACGTGTTCGCCTCGGAGCTCTTCAGCTCTCTGGTTGTTCACAAGACCGCCGAAGCGTCGCTTGACGAGGGTTCGCTCGGCGCAGTGGTCGATCTCAACACCGGCAATCCCCTGGCGGGCAAGGACGGCGTGACCCTGGCCCTCAGCGCCCAAGGTCAATACAACGATCTCAGCAAGGAACTGGGTCCGCGCCTCGCCGGCCTATTGGCCTATCGGGCCCCGAGTGGGATCTGGGCGGCCTCGCTTTCGGCGGCCTATTCCAAGCAGGAGCAGGTCGAGTCGACCAACAACACCGTCCGCTGGGCGCAGGCGCGCTTCAACGCCGTCGGTGGCACAAACTGCTTCACCACTCAAAACTCGGGCGGAACCTACGTTCCGAGCGATGCCTGCAATCAGGTCGCTTTGGCCTTCCACCCGCGTATTCCGCGCTATGGCCAGGTGACGCATGACCGTGAGCGCCTGGGCCTGACCGGTAGCTTCCAGTACCAGCCGACCGATCGGACCAAGCTTTCGATTGATGGCCTGTATTCGAAGTACAACGCCATTCGTAATGAGAAGTGGGCTGAGGTCCTGTTCCGGTCGAACGAGCGCTCGATCACGGTTCGCGACTACACGATCGACGGCGACAACAACCTGATCAAGGGCACGTTCGACAACGCTTGGGTGCGGATCGAACACTATGAGCGCGAGCTGGACACCACCTTCTACCAGTTCAGCGCAAACCTGACCCACGAGTTCAACGACAAGATCAAGGTGCAGGCCCTGGCGGGTCTGTCCAAGTCTGACGCCGACATCCCTTATGAGACCACGATCATCTTCGATGATCGCGACGCGACGGGCTACAAGTACGACTACACCGACATGAAGAAGCCGGTGTTGGCGTTCGGCACCAGCGTGACCGAGCCGACGAACTTCCAGTTCGCCGAGTTCCGTGATCGCCCGTCCAACAACACCAACGAGTTCAAGACCGTCGCTTTCAACGCAGATTATGCAATTACGGACGAGCTGACCTGGAAGGCCGGTGCGACCTATCGTGAGTTCCGCCGGTGACGTCGGCTCTGACGCAGAACTTCACGCTGTCCGGTGCGGATGCGCCGGCCGGCACCACCACCAGCTGGGTGGTTCCCGACCTGAAGGCCTCGACGGCCTTGATCAACCTCTATAGCCGCCCGTTGATCCTGCAGGCTGGCAACACCCGTGGCGTTACGGAAAAGGACACCGGCGCCTATCTGCAATTCGACGTGAAGAGCCGGTTTGGCGACATCATCGACTATGCGTTGAACCTGGGCGTTCGGTACGTGAAGACCGAACAGGCCTCGACCGGCATCAACAGCGGTCAGACCGTGACCGTTGAGCGGGCCTATGAGGACTGGCTGCCGGCCAGCAATCTGGTGCTGTACCCGAAGGACAACCTGATCCTGCGCGGCTCGATCGCCAAGGTCATGACCCGCCCGAGCCTCGGAAGCCTCACGCCGGGCGGCTCGGTGGACGGTTTCAACTACCGGATCACCTCGGGTAACCCCAGCCTGAACCCGTTCCGGGCCACCGCCTATGACGCCTCGCTGGAATGGTACTTCGCCCGGGAGTCGATCTTCTCGATCGCGCTCTTCAAGAAGGACATCTCCAGCTTCCCGCTGTCCTCGTCCGTGCAGGGCACCTACGCCTCGACGGGCCTTCCGCTCTCGCTGATCTTGGCTAGCTCGCCGGCGGCGGGGAACCCCGAAGCGCGGCCCTGGACGATCGGCACGACGATCAACGGCGAAGGCGGCAAGCTGCAGGGCGTCGAATTCGCCATTCAGGGGCCGTTCCGCTTCCTGCCGGGCTTCTGGTCCAACTTCGGCGGCATCGCGAACCTGACCTTGGTCGATTCGGACGTCGACT
Organism: Caulobacter vibrioides; assembly: GCA_002280275.1. Taxonomy (GTDB): domain Bacteria; phylum Pseudomonadota; class Alphaproteobacteria; order Caulobacterales; family Caulobacteraceae; genus Caulobacter; species Caulobacter vibrioides_A. The sequence continues at coordinate 6,096 of NCDQ01000158.1, forward strand.
ACTCGGTGCAGGGCGCTGCTACCAATCCGATCGGGAGCTTCCCGACTCTGGTCCGGCGGGTCGAGACCGAGCGCTTGTTCAACCTGTCCAAGCGGGCGTTCAACGTGACCCTCTACTACGAAGCTGACAAGTTCAGCGCCCGCGCATCGGCGGCCTATCGCAGCGGATTCCTGGACGGCACGAGCGGCACCGGGAACGTCTTCGAGGGCTACAACAGCTCGATCAACGTCGACGCTTCGATGCGGTATCGTTTGAACGACAACCTCGAATTCTCGCTCGAGGGCGTCAACTTGACCGACGAATATCGCGACCGCTTCACCGACCTCGCGGCGGACCGGAACTACGAGTACAACCACTTCGGCCGGACCATCATGTTCGGGGTCCGTTACAAGATGTAGTTGAGGTCGCCTGCGCTTTGGGTGACGGTATCCAAAGCGCAGGAGCCGTATCGATGAAAAGGGGCCGCCAGCAATCGCTGACGGCCCCTTTTTAGCTAGAGCATTTTTCGAGCGAAGTGGTTCCTGTTCGCGTGAAGAAAAATGCGCCAAAACAAACGATTAGAGCTCACGGCCTGACGCAGTCAGGTCGTGAAATGCTCTAGCGATCCTGGCCAGCGATCCAGGTCGCGGTGACCTGCATGCTTCCGTCCAGCAAACACAAGTCGGCCGCATAGCCCGGCGCAATCTGGCCTTTCGCGCCGCCAAGCCCCAGGAACGCCGCCGGCGCGTGAGACGCCATCATGACAGCGTCCTCCAACGTCAGCCCCAGCAGGGTGATCGCGTTTCGCATGGCTCCGACCATATCCAGGTCCGACCCAGCGAGCGTGCCTTGGTCGTCGACGCAGACGCCGTCGACCACGCGGATATGGCGGCCCTGAAGATCGAACTGCTTATCGGCCATCCCCACAGTCGGCATGGCGTCGGTGACCAGCATGAAGCGGTCGAGCGGCCGCGTGCGCAGTGCAATCTTCAGCGTCACGGGGTCTACGTGACGACCATCGACAATGATCCCGCACCATGCCTCCTGGCTCTCCAGCGCCGCGCCGACGGCGCCGGGCTCGCGGCTGGTCAGGGGCGACATCGCGTTGAACAGGTGGGTGAACCCGCTAAGGCCATGGTCCAGCGCCTGGCGCATGGTCTGGTGCAGCGCATTGGTATGACCCGCCGCCACGATCACGCCGGCGTCCGTCAAGCGACGGATCATTTCCGGCGTCGTGCGCTCGGGCGCCAGGGTGACGAGCGTCTTGCCCACCTTCAGCGAGGTCAGCAGCGCAAACGCCTCGTCATCGATAACGCGGAACTTGTCGGCGTCGTGGATGCCCTTGCGTTTGGGGTTGAGGAACGGACCCTCGATATGAACGCCCAGAACGCCTGGCACGCCCTGGGCGATCGCTTGCTCGGTGGCGCGCAGGGCTTGCTCGACGACGTCCAGGTCGTCGCTGATCAGGGTTGGCAGAAAGCCTGTCGTCCCAAACGGGCGATGGGCCGCGCCGATCTTGGCGATCGCTTCGACCGTCGGCGAGTCGTTGAACAAGACCCCGCCTCCGCCATTGACCTGGGTGTCGATAAACCCAGGGACCAACAGGTCACCCTGGAGGTCGCGACGGTGAGCCCCCGCGGGGATATCGCCCGGCGCGACAAGCCCCGCGATCACGGCGTTGTCGATGAGCAGCGTCCGGCCTTCAACGACACCCTCTTTGGTCAGGATGCGGCCATTTTCGAGTGCAGCCAGCATCAGATGGTTTCGGTGACCTTGTTGAGATGGGGCGGGCTGTCGGGATCGTAGCCGCGCGCGACCGAAAGCGCATTGGCCATTCGATAGAAGCTCTGGATCATCAGGATCGGCTCAAGCACCGGGTGGCTGGAAAGGGTCGGCAGCGCGCCTGGCGCGGCGTCCTCGCCACCGGCGATCAGAACGTCGGCGCCGCGCGCCCGCAGGCCGGCGGCCATGTCGTCGACGCTGGCGCGGCTCTCGTCGTTCTGGGCGAAGACCAGAGCGGGGAACCCGTCCTTCACCAGGGCCATCGGACCATGCAGCACCTCGGCGGCGCTGAAGGCCTCGGCGTGCAGGCCGCAGGTCTCCTTGAACTTGAGAGCGGCTTCCAGGGCTACGCCAAAGCCGACGCCGCGGCCCAGGACGTAGAGGTTGCGGGCCGGCGTCAGGCGCCCGACGGCCGGCGACCAGTCGAGGTCCCAGGCCCGACCCAGCATGGCGGGCAGGCCCTCCAGCGCCGTGGTCAGCTCAGCGTCTTCGGTCCAGGCGGCGATCAACTGGGTCAAGGCGACCAGCGCGGCGATGTAGGATTTGGTGGCCGCCACGCTGAGTTCGGGCCCGGCGTGCAGCGGGATCACCTCGTCGGCCAGCGCCGCGAGCGGGGAGTCCACAACGTTCACCAGGGCCACGGCGTAGGCCCCCGCCGCCTTGGCTGCGCGGACGGCGGCCAGCAGGTCGGGACTCTTGCCCGACTGCGAGATGGCCAGGTAGAGCGCCCCCTCGAGATTGGGCGATGCGTCGTACACGGAGCTTACCGAGAGGCCGGCCGACGAGGTCAGAACGCCCGCCTTGGTCTCGATCAGGTAGCGCGCGAAGGTGGCGGCATGGTCGCTGCTTCCCCGCGCGCAGGTGACGACCACGCGCGGCGGATTGGCGCGAAGGCGGGCGGCGAGGGCCAAGATCTTGTCGCGGTTGGCCGTCAGTTGGACGGCCGCGACCGTGGCGGCCTGGCCGGCCTCCTGGAACATGCGCGTAGATTCCGGAGAGCGGGCCAGAGGCGACGCGCCCGCAGGCGCGGGGGTCTCAGGACGGGTCAAGACAGTCGCCTCCAAGCGCTACTCCTCGGGCTTAAGCTCGTACTCAGGACAGGGAATTCAGTTCCGCGCAGGAAGCCTCGCCGCTCGATCAGCAGGCCGGCGTCCTTCACGGGCACGCCCAACAGGTCGGCCTGCTCGGCCTGGAACAGCACGGCGCGAAGCCGCTGCAGGGCGCGCACCGGGCGGTGACCGGTCGTTTCGAGGGCTTCATAGAGCGAGGTGCCGACCACTTCAGTGGAGGGGAGGGCGAAGGCCGCGATCGTCGTATATTCCACCGCCATCGGCGCGCCGTCGGCGTAGCGGATCCGCGCAAACCGATAGACCGGGGTGCCGGGGGACAAGCCAAGCGTCAGGGACTCCTCGGGAGTCACCTGGCCTTCGCTGCGGCTGATCCATTCGCTGCGCGGGACTCGGCCGCGCGAGATCATGTCTTCGGTGAAGGACGACAGCTTGGAGAAGCTCTTCTCCACCCGCGCGGCGACAAAGGTTCCAGCGCCCTGCCTGCGGGTCAGCAAGCCCTCGCTGACCAGGCCGTCCAGCGCCTTTCGGACCGTGATGCGGGAGATGCTGAACTCGTCCGCCATATCCCGCTCGGCGGGGAGGGCGTCGTCGGGGGCCAGGATCTTCTTCTGGATGGCTTCGCGCAGTGCGCGCTGGAGCTGCCGGTAGAGCGGCGCATGGTCGCCGGCGGCGTCGAGGCGACCGATCCGTTCTGCAAACGTCATTGCTCAGCCCTCCCTGGCCTGCGCCGCGCCGCACGATATCGCGGCGCCCCCTGAATGCTTCGATAGCATAGGACCATTTTCATACCAATAAGAACGTGGTCTGCAATTGGTTTCTTTTTGGCCTTGTCATTCGAAAAAAATTCGTCACAGTTGCCTCCCGAGGCCTGAGAAGTACCACTTTCTGCGGATCCTCCCAGAAGATTGGTATCATATTGGGCTTGGGGTTCGGCTCCGGGCTCAATCGGCCCGGCATAATGGGGAGAAGCCGAGTATGAAGACTATCCGTAAATCCGTTCTGGCGGCCTCCGCCAGCGCGATGGTGGTTATGATCGCCGCGCCGGCGATGGCCCAGAGCAGCGGCAACCAAGTGGAAGAGGTGGTCATCACCGGCATCCGCGCCTCGTTGCTGCAATCGATCGAGTCCAAGCGCAAAGCCGACGCCATTGTCGACGTCGTCACCGCCGAGGACGTGGGCAAGTTCCCGAGCTCGAACGTCGCCGAAGCGCTGACGATAGTCCCGGGCGTCACTGTTGATCGCGCGTTCGGTCAAGGTGAGAAGGTCAGCATCCTGGGCACCGACCCGGCGCTGAACCGCACCCTGCTCAACGGCCAGACCGTCGCCTCGGCCGACTGGTTCATCCTGGATTCTCCGGGCCGCACCTTCAACTACGCGCTGCTGGCGCCGCAGATCGTCGGCAAGGTCGACGTCTACAAGTCGCCGGAAGCGCGTATCGACGAAGGCAGCATTGGCGGCACCGTCATCGTCAACACCCGCAAGCCGCTGGACCTGAAGTCGGGCACGATCGCCGGTGCGGTGAGCTATCTGTACACGGATCGCTCCAAGAAGGGCGATCTGCAGGGCTCGTTGCTGGCCAGCTGGAAGAACGCCGACAGCACCTTCGGCGCCAGCTTCTCGGTGCAGCGCGCCGAAGATCAGCTGCGTCGCGACGGCGTCGAGACCTACGGCACGATCTCGGCCAACCAGTGGGCCGGCGGCAACCCAGACAATCCGGTCGACTCGCGCACCAAGGGCTGCGTCGGCTCGTGCGCCAGCACCTTGACGGCGAACCTGAACGCCCGCAGCCCGAACGCGTTTGGCGCGTCCTATTTCGAGCAGGGCCGTACGCGCACGACCTACACCACCTCGCTGCAGTATAAGCCGAACGACCAGCTGTCGCTGGAGTTCAACTGGCTGAAGATCGACGCCGACTACGACAACACCAACCAGTCGATGTACGCCTTCCAGGGCAACACCTGGAACAGCCTGGGGGCGCTGACCGGCCTGACCGTCAATAACGGCGTGGTCTCCAAGGCCTCGTTCAACAACGCGCTCAGCGTTCTGGACGTGCAGTACCGTGAGGCCGGCCTGAAGTCGGACACCTTCCACCTGAAGGGCGGCTACAAGGGCGACGGCTGGGATCTGAACGGTGAGGTCGGCAAGTCGAGCGCCGACGGCGGCACCAAGCGTCAGGTGTTCCTCGAGTTCCTGAACTGGGCCAGCTACACCGTCGACATCAGCGGCGCGCCCAAGAGCCCGGGCAGCCTGACCTATACGACCAATGTCATGGGCAACCCGGCCGCCTTCGCGACCGATCCGGGCTGGAGCGGCAACCTCGTCAGCAAGCCCACCTCGGACGAGGAAAAGTACGCTCAGTTCGACTTCGGCAAGGACTTCGACGGCGTCATCCAGCGCGTCCAGGTCGGCTACAAGCGCCGTGAACACCAGACCGGCCAACAGTATGCGGGCATCGCCATCACTGGCGTCGCCGCCCCGGCCTCGTCGTTCAATCCTTCGACCGTGCCGAGCAACTACCTGAAGGGCTTCGACGGCGTCGGGACCCAGATGCAGAGCCGCTTCCGCATCGACGGCGAGTCGATGGTCTCGTACGTCGAGAGCGGCAAGTGGCTGGCGGCGGGCGCGACCATGCCCAAGCCGTCGATCTTCGCCGCCGCCGAGTTCACGGCGGGCAACTGGAACATCCAGGAAGACATCGACGCCCTGTACGCCCAGGCCAACTTCAAGGCCGACAACGTGCGCGGTAACTTCGGCGTCCGCTATGTGAAGACCTCGGTCGACAGCGCCGGCTACGTCTGCAATCCCGGCGCGGCTTGCAACAAGGCCGCCGACTGGAGCTGGAAGTCGACCAAGAAGAGCTACGACAACGTCCTGCCCAGCGTGAACATCATCGTCGACGCCCGCGAGGACCTCGTGCTTCGCTTCGCGGCGGCGCAGGTGATCGCGCGTCCGAACTACTCCGACATGACCAACTACTTCTGGCTGTCGGACGGCATCCTGACCGGCGGCGGCGGCAACCCGGCGCTGGAGCCCTACAAGTCGAGCAACTTCAACGCCTCGGCCGAGTGGTACTTCCAACCCCAGGCGATCCTGTCGGCTGAGGTGTTCTACAAGGACATCTCCAACTACATCCTGCAGCGCACGCAGCCGGAATCGTACTTCAACCAGTCGCAAGGCAAGGTGACGACCTATCAGATCAGCCGTCCGTTCAATGCGGGTTCGGCTGAGGTGAAGGGTCTGGCGCTGGCCTATCAGCAGACCTTCGGCATGGGCTTTGGCCTCCTGGCCAACTACACCTACGCCGACGCCTCGGGCCAGTCGGGCGCGCCGCTGCCCTACAGCTCGAAGAACCAGGTCAATGTCAGCCCGTTCTACGAGAACGGTCCGTTCTCGGCCCGGGCCACCTTCACCTGGCGCTCGAAGTACTTCACCGGCGTCGATCGTGGCGACGACATGTTCGTCAAGGCCTCGAAGACCCTCGACGCCACCGTGGGCTACGCCGTGACCAAGAACATCACGATGTCGTTCTCGGGCCAGAACCTGCTGGACAGCGAGTACTACGCCTACGCCAACACCACGGCCCTGCCGCGCGGCGTCTACCGCACGGGCCGCAAGCTGCAAGCCACGCTGAACGTCGCTTTCTAGGACGTTTGGCGATCGGAGGCTTCGGCGCGATCCGAAGCCTCCGATGTTTGCGCATTGATCCAACCCCTCCTGACTGCAAGCATGGAGCTGGGGCGGGACGGCCCTGCCGTCCCGCCCGCTTTTTGCCGGCCGCCCACGACCTTTCCTGCGAGGCTGCGTGACCCTGACCCCGCTCCGTTTCGCCGCTGTTTCGGCGTTCGCGCTGTCCGCCGCCTTCGCGACCGGCGCCGTCGCCGACGGTCTTGCGATCACTCCGGCCCCGGCCAAGGTCGTTCGCGCCGAGGGCGCATTCACTCTATCGGCCGCTACCCGCATCCACGTCGCCAAGGGCGATATCGAGGCCAAGGGTGTGGCCGTCCAACTGGCCGATCTCATCCAGCGCTCGCGGGGCTTTCGTCCTCTCGTGGTCGAAGGCGCGCCGTCCGCCGGCGCCATCGTCCTGACCCGGGAGGGGCCCACGGGCGAAGCCTACTCGCTCGATATCAACGCCAACGGCGTGACCATCGCCGCCGCCAAGCGCGCCGGCCTCTTCTACGGCGCGATGTCCCTCTGGCAGTTGGCCACCCCCGACGAGGCCAAGGGCGCGGTCGCCCTCCCCGCCGCCGTCATCGAGGACGCCCCGCGCTTCGCCTGGCGCGGCCTGATGGTCGACAGCGCCCGCCACTACCAGTCGCTCGACACCCTGAAGGCGGTGATCGACGCGATGGCCGCGCACAAGCTCAACACCTTCCACTGGCATCTGGTCGACGACCAGGGCTGGCGGCTGGAGATCAAGAAGTATCCGAAGCTGACGCAGGTCGCCGCCTGGCGGCGCAATCCGGGCGCAGCCGTGAACTATCCCAAGTACGGCGGCTTCTACACGCAGGACCAAGCCCGGGAACTGGTCGCTTACGCCGCCGCGCGTAACATCACTGTCGTGCCGGAGATCGAAACGCCGGGTCACGCCCTGGCGCCGATCGTCGCCTATCCGCAGCTGGGAACCGCCCCGCCGGACGCCAGCAAGATGGGCGATTGGGGGATCTTCCCGTGGCTCTACAACACCGATGACGCCACCTTCGCCTTCCTGGACGACGTGTTGAACGAGGTGATGGACATCTTCCCGTCGACCTTCATCCACGTCGGAGGCGACGAGGCGATCAAGGACCAGTGGAAGGCCAGCCCCAAGATCCAGGCCAAGATCAAGGAACTGGGGCTCAAGGACGAACACGAGCTGCAAAGCTGGTTCATCCAGCGGGTCGGCAAGACTCTCGATAAGCGCGGCCGCCGCCTGATCGGCTGGGACGAGATCCTCGAAGGCGGCCTTGCGCCCAACGCCACGGTCATGTCCTGGCGCGGCATCGACGGCGCGATCGCCGCCGCCAAGCAGGGCCATGACACGGTGCTATCGCCCCACCCGGTGCTCTATCTCGACCACCGCCAGAGCGCCTCGGCCGAGGAGCCGACCGGACGGGGTCACATCTCCAGCTTGAAGGATGTCTACGCCTTCGACCCGACGCCGGCCCAGCTGACGCCGGACGAGCGCAAGCACATCCTCGGCGTCCAGGCCAATGTCTGGACCGAGCACATGCAGACCGACCAGCGCATGCAGCTGATGGCCTTCCCGCGCGCCGTGGCGCTGGCCGAGCGGGCGTGGTCGTCCGAAGCCAACACCAGCTGGGACGCCTTCGCCAAGCGCCTTCCCGCCGAGATGGCGCGGCTGAAGGTCCTGGGCGTGGCCGCCAATCCGGTTCCGTTCGAGCCCCAGCCGGCGCTCTCGGAGGGCGACGGCGGCAAGACGCGTGTGGCCTTGTCGACGGGCCTGGGCGTCGGTCAGATCCGCTACACCACCGATGGTAAGGCGCCGACGGTGATGTCTTCGACCTATGCCGGTCCGGTCGAGCTGCCCACCGGCGCGGTGCTGAAGGCGCGGACCTTCGTCGAGGGCCAACCCCTGGGTCGGGAGCGGTCTTGGACGATGTCGGCGGATCTTCTCCAGACGCGGACGAG
>NCDQ01000638.1 GCA_002280275.1 Caulobacter vibrioides
GCATGACGACCGCCGATCCAGCAGCTTTAGACCAGTTCATCAGAGCATTCACCGGTCAGGTGGGCGGCGGGTTTGGCGCCATTGCCAGTGATGTTCAGACGGTTCTCGCGATCTTGGTCGTCATCAGCATCACCCTGACGGCTGTCCTGTGGGCAATCGACGAGACGCAGAACGTCCTCGCGCCTCTTGTGCGGAAGATCCTCCTGATCGGGTTCTTCTCATGGCTGGTCACAAACTGGCACTCGCTGAGCCTGACCGTCGTCAACGGGTTCGCGAAACTTGGCCTGCAAGCGAGCGGCGGCGGCTCTATCGGCGACTTCACAAAGGCGCCGACTAGGGCCGTAGAGGCGGGTCTCAGCGTCGTCGTCGATCTCATCAAATACATCGGCGACTTAGCCCAGCAGAACGGTGGCTTTGGCGCGCTCGTGCACATTGACATGATCATCGTCGCTGGCGTTGCTGCCATAGGAATCCTGCTCGCCTTCATAATCTTGGCGATCGAGATCGCTGTCACGATCATCGAATTTTACATCGTGACGCTCATCGCGTTCGTCGTGGTTCCTTTCGGAGTGCTGTCACAGACGTCCTTCCTCGCAGAAAGGGCGATCGGTTATGTCATTTCTGTTGGCTTCAAGTTCATGGCCCTCGCGGTCATCGCCGGCATCGGCATCAATATCTTTGAGACCTACACGCTCTCGGCCCAGCCCACCGTGGCCGAGGAAGCCGGGCTCCTCCTCTCAGCGATCTTCCTGATGATGCTTTCTCTCAAAGTGCCATCCATCGCCGGCGCTTTGATCTCGGGTGGCCCGCAGCTCAACTCGGGTAGCGCTCTGATGGGCGCGGCCGGTGTGGCGGCCGGTGCTGCCGGCGGGGCCTTGGCCGGTCGCGCGGTCGCTGGAGCCATGGGCAGTTTGGCGGGCGGCGGGGGGCAAGTCGCTGCGGCTCGCGCCGCGTCCGGGGCGATCAACTCAGGCGGTTCAAGTGGCGGCGGCTCGTCGGGCGGCGGCGGTTCTCCGTCAGGGTCCGGGCCGGCTCCAGGGTCCCCCAGATCGCCAGCCTCCTCAGACGCCTCAGCCAGTCGTGCTGCCGGTGGCGGCGTTTCGCCCGATGGGGCGCCGCCTCCGGAGCCATCGCCGAGCAAGCCCTCCCCTACGTCTTCCCCTGGCGGCGCCTCCCTCGTGGCCCGCGCCGAAGCCCGTCGCGGCGATGGCCTGACCAGCATGGCGCGCAACACCGC
>NCDQ01000159.1 GCA_002280275.1 Caulobacter vibrioides
CGACCTGGGAGTCGACGCCGAACTTGGCGTAGGCCACCTGCACGTCTTCACGAACCGACCAGTTGCGGGTCTGCACGGCCGGGTTGGCGTCGGCGATCAGGGTGTAGAAGCCGTTCTTCAGCAGATAGGTCGGGTCATAGGCCAGCATGGCCTTGATGCCGATCAGGTCCAGCTTGGCGACGCCGATGATGGCTTCCTGCGGGATGGCGCGGCTGGTCGGGGCGCCGTCGGCGATACGGCCGCCGAAGGTCAGGAAGCTCTCGTGGACTTCCTTGTCCTTCTCGCGACGGCTGGCGTTCACGCCGAATTCGACCGACTTGACCGGACCCCACTCCAGCTCGCGCTTGGCGGTGAACCGGGCGGCGGTCAGTTCGTCGGTGATCGACGGGGTGTTGTAGAAGCCAGCCTGCGTCAGAGCGCCGCCGGAGGCGCCGCCGCCCCAACCCTGCGGGTCGGTCAGCTTGAACAGGTTGCGGTCGGTGTAGTCGAGGGTCGAGGCGAACATCGTGCCCGCGCCCGGCGTGGTCGTGAAGCCCAGGGTGTCGGTCGCGCCGACGCCGTTCGGGCCGGTGCCCGAGTAGGATTCGAAGATCACGTCGGTGCGGTCGGCCGAGGAGTAGCTCAGGTCCGCCGTCAGCGACCAGCCGTTGTCGGTCAGGTAGTTCAGGTTCCAGCCGGCCGACTTCAGGGTGGTGTCACGCGTGTTCAGGTCGTTGCGCATCACGCCCTTGACGCCCGAGAACGTGCCGTTGGTGATCAGGCCGGCGCTGGTGGTGCGCGTCGGCTGCAGCGTCGCGGACGACCATTGCAGCGGCAGCTCGATGCCGCGCAGGATCTGCTCTTCCTGGAACTCCGAGTAGTAGACGTCCAGCGAGGTCGTGACCTTGTCGTTCGGCTTGTACTCCAGAACGCCGATGGCGCCGAAGCGCTCGAGGTTGTTGGACTGGACGTACGGCTTGGCGCCGCCGATCACGCGATCATTGGCCGCGTTGATGGTCGGGTAGCCCCAGGCGTTGAAGCGCTTGCTCTGGGTCGGGGTCGAGATATCCGAAATGGCCAGAGCCAGACCAACCGTGTCGTTTGCGAACTGGTTGACGTAGGTGGCGCTGAAGCGGTGGCCCGAGTCCTTGGCGTCGGGGTTCAGCTTCTTCTCGCTGTTCATTTCATAGCGAGCGTTGGCCGACAGGATGCGCTTGCCATAGGTCAGCGGGCGGATCGTCCGCAGGTCGGCGGTGCCCGACAGGCCCTGGCCGATCAGGCCAGCGTCCGGGGTCTTGTAGACCACAACGCCCGACAGGATTTCCGACGGATACTGGTCGAACTCGACGCCGCGGTTGTCGCCGGTCGAAACCTGTTCGCGACCGTTCAGCAGGGTCGAGGTGAAGTCCGGGCCAAGGCCGCGGATCGAGATGACCTGGGCGCGGCCGTCGAGGCGCTGCGCGGTCAGGCCCGGTAGGCGGGCCAGCGATTCGGCGATCGAAGTATCCGGCAACTTGCCGATGTCTTCGGCCGAAATGGCTTCGACGATCGAGGACGACGTCTTCTTGAGGGCGATCGAGTTTTCGATACCGGCGCGGATGCCGGTGACGACGACTTCTTCGACCTTGGTGTCATCCGCAGCGGGGGTCGTGGTCTGAGCCTGGGCCGAGCCGGTGACGGCGAAAGCGAGCGCCAGGCCCGTGGCTCCGCCGGCCATCAGCCAGGCGCGACGACGCGAAAATTGGGTGTTCATGCGAGTTCCCTCCCTGTCCGGCTCTGCGCTGTTGAGGTCGTGCGGCGGGCCGTTGCTGCAAACTACTGCAAATTAACGGACCGTAATCAACACAAAAATACGCAAACTGAGCCCCCTGGATGCGAGCTGTCGGCTCGGAATGGGCCTTGTGTGTCGGATTTGCGCCACTTTATCCGTGGTTGGTGGTCGCTCTGGCTCGCAAATGCCCTCAAGTTGACGGATTGACAGCTTGTTGATCGGACTGCAAATTCTTGCAAAGAATTGCAATGTGGCCCGCAAGTCGGGGCGCGCATTGAGGGGAGGGGAGCGATGTCGGCCTTGACGCCCTGGCGGCGGACGCTGCTGGCCGTGACGGCCATGAGCGCGCTCGGCGTGGGCGCAATGACGACGGCCGCCTCGGCGGCTCCCGATCCCTATCTGCAGCGCAAGCCCCAAGACGAGGTGATCTACTTCGTCCTGCCCGATCGTTTCGAAAATGGCGACGCGACGAATGATCACGGCGGACCCGCTCTGGGAGCGCTGATTGACGGCTTTGATCCGACGCAGGCGGGCTTCTATCACGGCGGCGACCTCAAGGGCGTGACGCGCCGTCTCGACTACATCCAGGGCCTGGGGGCGACCGCCGTTTGGCTGGCGCCGATCTTCGTGAACCGGGCCGTGCAAGGACCGCCCGGCCAGGAGTCCGCCGCCCATCACGGCTATTGGATCACCGACTTCACCGACGTCGATCCGCATCTGGGAACTAAGGCCGACTTCAAGGCCCTGGTCGACGCCGCCCATGCGCGCGGGATGAAGGTCTATATGGACATCGTCGTGAACCACACGGCCGACGTCATCCAATACACGGAATGCCCGGACGGCCGTTGCGCCTATCGCAGTGTGGCCGACTATCCGTATGTACGTCGTGGCGGGGTCGAAGGGGCGCCGATCAATGACGGCTTTGACGGCAAGGATTTCAGCAAGCTGAAGCGCGCGGACTGGGCCTACACGCCCTATGTCCCGGCGGGACAGGAGCGCGCCAAGACGCCAGTCTGGCTGAACGATCCGATCTACTATCACAACCGGGGTGACAGCACCTTCGCGGGCGAGAGCTCGCTGCTGGGCGACTTCGCCACGCTCGATGACGTGTTCACGGCCAATCCGCGCGTGGTGGAGGGATTCATCGAGGTCTATGGACGGTGGATCGATGAGTTCGGGATCGACGGCTACCGCATCGACACCGCTCGCCATGTGAACCCAGAGTTCTGGCAGGCCTTCGTCCCGGCTATGCTGGCGCGCGCCAAGGCCAGAGGTATCCCGAACTTCCACATCTTCGGCGAGGTCTTCGATTCTGACGTCGCCACGCTGGCGCGGCATGTGAAGGTCGACAAGCTGCCGACGGTGCTGGACTTCGCCTTCCAGGCGGCGGTTACGGACGTCGTCACGGGCCGAACGGGACCCGACCGACTGGCCAGCGTCTTCGCCAGCGACGCGGTCTATGAGGGCGGCGAGGCCACGGCGCGCCAGCTTCCGACCTTCCTGGGCAATCACGACATGGGCCGCATCGGTCACTTCGTGCTGAAGGCTCATCCGAAGATCGGCGATGACGCGCTGCTGGCGCGGGTCACCCTGGCCAACGCCATCATGCTGACGGCGCGCGGCGTGCCCACAATCTATTACGGCGACGAGCAGGGCTTCACCGGCGACGGCGACTACGCCGACAGCCGTGAGGACATGTTCCCGAGCCAGGTGGCCAGCTACAACGACAACCGTCTGGTTGGCTCAGGCGCCAAGGGGGCAAGGTCAGCCTTCCGGGCGGACAGCGTGCTCTACCGTCGCATCGCGGCGCTCGCGAAACTGCGGGCGACGACGCCCGCCTTGCGCGAGGGGCGTCAGGTGACGCGGGTCGCCGAGGGCAAGCCCGGCCTGCTCGCCTTCTCACGTCTAGTGGCGGGAACCGAGGTGCTGGCCGTCTTCAATAGCAGCGACAAGCCGATCAAGGCGCGTGTGCCGGTCGAGATGGGGTCTGCGGCTTGGAAGAGCCTGCACGGAACCTGCGTTTCGAACGCCGCTGCGCCGGGCAGCTACAGCGTCGAACTGGCGCCGTTCGACTACATGATTTGCGTTTCCGAGGGACGATCGTGACAGTGCAGGTTTTAGAACGCCCCGATGTGGAGACGTCGATGAACGCCGAATGGTGGCGCGGCGCGGTGATCTATCAGGTCTATCCGCGCAGCTTCGCCGACGCGAACGGCGACGGTGTCGGCGACCTGCCGGGGATCACCGCGCACCTCGACCACATCGCCTCGCTGGGCGTCGAGGGCGTGTGGCTGTCGCCGTTCTTCAAGTCGCCGATGAAGGACTTCGGCTACGATGTCTCGGACTATTGTGACGTCGATCCGATCTTCGGGACCCTGGCGGATTTCGAAGCGCTGATCGCGCGGGCCCATGACCTCGACCTGAAGATCATCATCGATCTAGTGTTCTCGCACACCTCGGACGAGCACCCCTGGTTCACGCAAAGCCGCCAGGACCGGACCAACGCCAAGGCCGACTGGTTCGTCTGGGCCGACGCCAAGCCCGACGGCAGTCCGCCCAGCAACTGGCAGTCGGTGTTCGGCGGTCCCGCCTGGACCTGGGACGCGCGCCGCAGCCAGTACTACATGCACAACTTCCTCAGCAGCCAGCCGCAGCTGAACCTGCACAATCCGGCGGTGCAGGAAGCCCTGCTGGCGGTCACCCAGTTCTGGATCGATCGGGGCGTAGACGGCTTCCGCTTCGACGCTATCAACTTCTCGATGCACGATCCGAAGCTGACCGATAACCCGCCCCTACCGCCGGGCGGCAAGCGCACGCGGCCGTTCGATTTCCAGGACAAGATCCACAACCAAGGCCACGCCGACATCCCGAAGTTCCTCAGCCGCCTGCGGGCGCTGACCGACGCGGCGGGCGGCCGGTTCTCGGTGGCGGAGGTCGGGGGCGACCATGCCGAGCGCGAAATGAAGCTGTTCACCGCCGGCGAGGATCGGCTGAACAGCGCCTATGGCTTTCTCTATCTCTACGCCGACAAGCTGATGGGCGAGATGATCCCGCAGGGCGCGGCCATGTGGCCGGGCGAGGCGGGCGAGGGGTGGCCGTCCTGGACCTTCTCCAACCATGACGCCCCGCGGGCGGTGTCGCGCTGGGCCGAAGGGCGCGACCGCAAGGCCTTCGCCGAGATGTGCCTGCTGCTGCTGATGGGCTTGCGCGGCAATGTCTTCGTCTATCAGGGCGAGGAGCTGGGCCTGCCTCAGGCCAACGTCCCGTTCGAGCGGCTGCAAGACCCCGAAGCCATCGCCAACTGGCCCCAGACCCTGGGCCGCGACGGCGCGCGCACGCCGATGCCGTGGGTGGCCGGCGCGCTCAACGCCGGCTTCTCCGGCGTCGAGCCCTGGTTGCCGGTCGATCCGGAACATCTGCCGTTGGCGGTCGATGCGCAGGACGCTGATCCGGCCTCGACCTTGAACGTCGCCCGCCGCCTGATCGCCCTGCGCCGCGCCTATCCGGCCCTGCGCACCGGCGCGATCAGCTTTGTCGACACCAACAGCCCGCTGCTGATCTTCCAGCGCGGGGAGGGCGCGGACGCGCTGCTGCTGGCGTTCAATCTGGGGCACGAGCCGGTGGCTTGGTCGCTGCCCGACGGCTGGGCGTTGGTTGACGGGGTGAACCTGGGCGGTGAGGGCGAGATGCCGGTCTGCGCGGGGCTGATCGCGCGGCGGGGCTAGCCCCCGCAGCTCTCGCGGATGATCAGATCCGTCGGCACGCGCTCGGACCGGCTGGCGCGTTCGCCGCTGTCGAGCAGTTTGGAGACCATCAGCTTGCCGGCCTTGGTCGTGTCCTGGGCGATGGTCG
>NCDQ01000639.1 GCA_002280275.1 Caulobacter vibrioides
CCCCGTCGCTGACGAGATCAACAAGGCGCTTCGCACGGTTGGTCTCGCCGAGGAGGCCTGGGAGCGCCGGGTGTCGGGCTTCTCCAAGGGCATGCGGCAGAAGACGGCCATCGCCCTGGCGGTGCTGCGCCGCGCGTCGGTGCTGCTGCTGGACGAGCCGACCTCGGGCCTTGATCCGGGCGCGACCGCCGACTTCAACGCCCTGGTCTCGCGTCTGCGCGGGGAGGGGGCGGCGATCCTGATTGTCACCCATGACCTGATCGGCGTCGCCGACATCGCCGACCGCATCGGCTTCCTCGAGCGCGGACGGATCAGCGACGAGATGGTCGCCGAGGGCCCTGAGCGTTTCGACCTTCGCGCCCTGCACAACCGCTTCTCGAGGGCGCGGGCGGCATGAGCGTGATCCTTTCGGTGACGCGCAACGAGCTGCGTCACCTTGTTCGGAGCCGGGTCGCCTTGACCGGCCTGATCCTCGTTGCGTTGCTGACCTTCGCCGCAGCGCTGACCTCGAACGCCTATCAGGCGGACCAGGCGGGCCTTCGCGAGCGTCTGCAGCATGCCGCCGACCAGGACTTCGCCGCCCAGCCCAACCGGCACCCGCACCGGGTCGTGCACTTTGGCCACTTCGCCGTACGGCCGGCCAGCGGCCTGGCGGCGATGGATCCGGGCGTCGAGGCCTATACCGGCAACATGATCTTCCTCGAAGGCCATCGGCAGAACAGCGCCAATTTCGGCGACGCCCGTCAGTCCTCGCTGCTGGTCCGGTTCGGACAGCTGTCGCCCGCGCTGGTGCTGCAGGTGATCGTGCCGCTGCTGCTGGTGTTCATCGGCGCCGGGATGATTGCGGGCGAACGCGAGCGGGGCACGCTGCGCCAGTCGCTGTTGGCCGGGATTTCCGGCGGCGCGCTGCTGACCGGCAAGGCCTTGGCGCTGGGCCTGGCGGCCCTGGCCATCTCGACCCCGGCCTTTGGTCTTCTGCTGTGGCTCGGCGCCAGCGGCGGCGCGCGGCTTTCGGCGGTCGGTCTGACCGCGCTGGGCTATGTCGCCTATCTGGCCTTCTGGACCCTGCTGATCATCGCCGTATCCGCTACGGCTAACCGCAGCCGTTCGGCGCTGATCGGTCTGGTCGGCGCCTGGGCGTTCATGCGGCCCTCCGGTTCAGGCGGCGGCCAGCGTGGACCGCAAGCAACGCTCCGGCGACGAGCCAGAGCAACAGGGCCGCTAGCGCCGGCAG
>NCDQ01000640.1 GCA_002280275.1 Caulobacter vibrioides
GAAAAATACCGTTTCGACAAAGCCCGAACGCTCCGCGCGATCGTTATCCGGAAGCGTGATCCTGTGACGCTGTTCGCGCCCCAGAACCCTTGAAGCCTCCGGCGGGCGGGTCAGGCCGCGAAGCCTGATCCCGGACAGACGCCTTTCAGCGTCCCTGTCGCCCTTGCCGGCCGATGCCCACCGTCGTTTCTGTGTTCCAGGGCCGACCGCCGTAGGATGAACATCGTTGCAGGGTTTCCCCTGCACCGGCGAGCGCGTCCCGCTCGACCGCCGCCCGCCGCCCGCCGCCGCAAATGGTCGCTGGCCATGCGCCCTTTCCTCGCGACGAGGTGGGTAGAGATTACGACAGGTTTTCAAGCCGGGGACGAAACGGCGAAAACGCCCACAGAATTCCCTCTCCCAGAGGGAGAGGGAGGGGCCCAAGCAAGGCTTGGGAGGGTGAGGGGTTACACCCTTTCCGGACCAGGCAGGACCTGACAAGAGATTGAAAAGGCGAGGCTTTCACGACACACGCCGCAACCTCTCACCCTCCCGCCGCTGCGCGGCGGGCCCCTCCCTCTCTCTAAGAGAGAGGGATTTCCATGCCCGTCCCGATCCGGGGATAAGCTCCCCTTACAGCGGGATGTTGTCGTGCTTCTTCCAGGGGTTGGAGAGTTCCTTGCCCTTGAGGCTCTTCAAGCCCCGCACGATCCGGCGACGGGTGCCGTGGGGCATGATCACGTCGTCGATATAACCGCGAGAGGCCGCTACGAACGGATTGGCGAAGCGGTCCTTGTACTCGGCCTCGCGGGCGGCCAAGGCCTCGGGATCCTTGGCCTCGGCGCGGAAGATGATCTCCACCGCCCCCTTGGCGCCCATCACCGCGATCTCGGCGGTCGGCCAGGCGTAGTTCAGGTCGCCACGCAGGTGCTTGGAGCTCATCACGTCATAGGCGCCGCCATAGGCCTTGCGAGTGATGACCGTGATCTTCGGGACCGTGGCCTCGGCATAGGCGAAGAGCAGCTTGGCGCCGTGTTTGATCAGGCCGCCGTACTCCTGCTTGGTCCCCGGCATGAAGCCCGGCACGTCGACGAAGGTGACGATCGGGATGTTGAAGGCGTCGCAGAAGCGCACGAAACGCGCGGCCTTGCGCGATGAGTCGATATCTAGCACGCCGGCCAGCACCTGCGGCTGGTTGGCGACGATGCCAACGGTCTCGCCGTCCATCCGGGCGAAGCCGCAGATGATGTTCTTG
>NCDQ01000160.1:0-7732 GCA_002280275.1 Caulobacter vibrioides
CCCGTCCGGGGGCTCCTGGGGTCCCGAGCTGAAAGACGCTCACGCCCCCCATCCTCACGGGCAAGAACAACCTGGCGGAGCGGAAGCGCGAGCCGAAACACAAAACACATTCACGGTCTCCGGGTTCGCCCGGCCGCTCCGTCGCCTCCCCATTGAACTTCAGCGAGCGATCGCGTGAAGCGGCGGACGCATGTCCCCAAATCCTCCCCCCAGCGGGGGAGGTGGCGCGAAGCGCCGGAGGGGGAAGTTCTGTTGCGCCGGCTTCTTCCCCCTCCGTCGGCTGCGCCGACACCTCCCCCGCGAGGGGGAGGATTGTTCACCCCAGCCCTTCCCCATCAAAGGGAAGGGAGCAGAGAGACGGAAAGCCTATGCCCTTAAACCGGCGCTTCAGCGTCCTTGACCGGCCCGAAGATTTTGGCGAAGCTCGCCCGCAGCGCGCCGTCCGCCTCATCCATCGCCACCGGCAGGCCCAGGTCCACCAGGCTGGTGACGCCATGCTCGGTCTGGCCGCAGGGCACGATGCCCGAGAAGTGCGAGAGATCCGGCTCCACGTTCAGGCTGATCCCGTGGAAGCTGACCCAGCGCCGCAGCTTGACGCCGATGGCGGCGATCTTGTCCTCGCGGTCCCAGCCGGCGCCCTTGCGTTCGACCCAGACGCCGACCCGACCCTCGCGGATCTCGCCGGTGACATTGAAGGCGGCCAGGGCGTCGATGATCCAGGCCTCCAGCGCCGCGACGAACGCCCGCACGTCGCGGCCGCGCTGGGTCAGGTCCAGCATCACATAGGCCACCCGTTGGCCCGGGCCGTGATAGGTGAACTGGCCGCCGCGGCCGCTCTCGAACACCGGAAAGCGGTCGGGCTGGATCAAATCGCCGGCCTTGGCCGAGACGCCGGCCGTGTAGAGCGGCGGATGCTCCAGCAGCCAGATCAACTCGCCCGCCGTCCCGTCGGCGATGGCGGCCGCGCGGGCCTCCATGGCGGCAACCGCTGCCGGGTAGGGGACGGGCCCGGTCGAAACCGCCCACCCGACGGGCGTCGCGTCGTCTCGCCTCAGGCTCGGAAGCCCAGGGTTTTCAGGGTTTAACGGGAGAGAAAGCATGCGGCCTTATTCTTGCAATCCTGGACGCCGCGACCAGTCAGGTCGTGCGTGTCAGTTCAAGGGTCTTACTTCGTGAGCCAGGTCAACGCCGTCAATGTCGAGATCTCGGTCCTGTTGGGGCGCTCGATCCTGCCGATGCAGCAACTGCTGCGCATGGGTCGGGGCGCGGTGATCCCGCTGGACACCAAGACCAATGACGAGGTCTGGATCCTGGCCAACAACCACCCGATCGCACGCGGCGAAATTCAGATCAGCGACGAACGCATCGCCATTCAGGTGACCCGCGCGGCCGACGTCTACGACTACATGGCCGGCGGCGCCTGATCGCGCACGGCGCGGCGTGTGACATTCTCCAACTTCCGGCTTCCCAAAGCCGATTCAGTTTGCTACCAGCCGCCCCTCACCACGAGCGGTCGTGGCGGAATTGGTAGACGCGCAGCGTTGAGGTCGCTGTGGGGCAACCCGTGGAAGTTCGAGTCTTCTCGACCGCACCAAGGTGAACAAGAGTAGAGCGCGCTTGGCGAAATCGGTTTCCGACTCGCTGAGGGCGCTCTAATCGTTTCAGGCCTTGGATTCGCCCCAAGGTCGCTTGATCGGACCCAACAGCACGAACCCACGCGCTCTGAGAGCTCAGGAGGCCCCCATGACCCGGGACACCGCCGAACTGAACGACGACGTGCTGGACGACATCCCGCTGGCCCAGGTCCCCGTCCCGAAGTCCGAGACGCCCGAGGAACTGGAAGACCTCGCGCTTGGCGACGACTACGCGCTCAATCCCGAATACGTCGAGATGGTGATCGACGCCGCTGACAGCGGCGACTCCAAACGCCTGCGCGAACTGGTTGGGGCGCTGGACCCCGCCGACGTCGCCGACCTGATGGGCTTTCTGACCGCCGACTATCGCGAGCAGGTGATCCCGCTGCTGGATCCCGAGGCCCTGGGCGAGATCATCTCGGAGATGGACGACAACATCCGCGAGGAAGTGCTGGAGGCCACTCCGTCGGTGACCCTGGCCCGGGCTCTCGAGGAGCTGGACACCGACGACGCCGCCGACGTCATCGACGACCTGGACGACACCAAGCGCTTCCAGGTGCTGGCCGCCATGGGCGAGACCGACCGCGTCGCCATCGAAACAACCCTGTCCTACGAGGACGAGACGGCCGGTCGCCTGATGCAGCGCGAGTTCCTGGCCGCGCCGGAATTCTGGACCGTCGGCCAGACGATCGACCACGTGCGCGAGGCCGGCGACCAACTGCCCGAGCTGTTCTTCGACGTCTATGTGGTCGACCCGACCTTCAAGCCCGTCGGGGCGATCCCGATCAGCATCCTGCTGCGCAGCCGCCGTCAGACGCCGCTGGCCGAGCTGATGGAGGCGGTCACCGAAATCCCGGTCGAGATGGACCAGGAAGAGGTCGCCTATATCTTCGACAAGTACCACCTGATCAGCGCCCCGGTGATCGAGCCGGGCGGGCGGCTGGTGGGCCAGATCACTGTTGACGACATCGTCGAGGTCATCCGCGACGAGGCGCAGGAGGACATCCTGGCCCTGGCTGGCGTGTCCGACGCCGGCCGCGACGCCTCGGTGATCGAGATCGTCAAGTCGCGCCTGCCGTGGCTGATGCTGAACCTGGCGACCGCCACCCTGGCCGTCAGCGGCGTGGCCATCTTCCAGGCCGAGATCGCCCAATTGGTGGCTCTGGCCATCCTGATGCCGATCGTCTCGTCCCTGGGCGGCAACGCCGGCACCCAGACCCTGGCCGTGGCCGTCCGCGCCCTGGCCAGCAAAGAGCTGACCCCCGCCAACGCCCGCCGCATCGTGGCCCGCGAACTGCTGGTGGGCCTCGTCAACGGCCTTTGCCTGGCGCTGGTCATGGGGGCTGCGACCTACATGATCTTCGGGCCGGCGGATCAACACGACAAGCTGGCGATCATCGTCGGCGCGGCCTTGATCACCAACATCTTCACCGCGGCGCTGGGCGGCATCCTGATGCCCCTGGCGCTGGAGAAGATGGGTCGCGACCCGGCGGTGTCGTCGTCGATCTTCGTCACCTTCCTGACCGACTTCACCGGCTTCTTCGCGGTGCTGCTGATCGCCTCGCTGCTGCTGCACTGAGGTTTTTCGCGCGGCCGCCTCGCTTAACCGGGGAAACTGGCGCCGACCTTGCGCCGAGACAGGCGAACGCATCCGCGTCTGTCTCAAACTGGGTCAATCTAGGCGATGAAACCGCGTCATCAGGTCTCCCGGGCCGCCGTCGATCTCATCAAGAGATTCGAAGGGTACCGTCAGAAGGCCGCGCAGCTCCCCGACGGGCGCTGGACGGTCGGCTATGGCCACACCTTGACCGCCCGCGAGGGCGCCTCCGTCTCGGAAAAGGATGCCGAGGCGCTGCTGCTCTACGATCTCATCTCGGTCGCCCATTCGGTGAACGAGCACACCTACGCGCCGCTGAACCAGAACCAGTTCGATGCGCTGGTCTGCTTCGCCTTCAATATCGGCCTCGATAACTTCCTCCGCTCGGGCGTCCTGCGCCGGATCAACGAGGGCTCGCTCCTGCAAGCCGCGTGCGCGATGGAAATGTGGCGCAAGGCCGACTTCGAGGGCGAACGGATCGTCATCGACGCGCTGGTCCGTCGCCGCGCGGCGGAAAAGACGCTGTTCCTGACCCCGACCAACGGCGAATGGGTTCCGGCGCCGAGCCCGGTGCTGCGTCCCAAGGTCGACTATGACGCCAGCTGCGCGGTGCCTAAGCAGACCCCTGCGGCCGTCAACACCCGCACCGAAGGCGACCGGGTTATCGCCGAGCGCGAGGAAGGCCTGCCGCTGACTGCGGTCGTCCCGGAAGAGGACGGCCCGACCGCCACCGAGCAATCGGCCGCTGCGGTCGCCGCCCGCCTGGAAGCGATCCTGCCTGAGGCCCCGACAGCGCTTGCGCCGGTGGCCAAGCCGGAGATCCGCCACGACGATCTGGGCCTGCCCGAGCCGCCGGTTCCGACGCAGCCGGCCGAGGTCGAGCCTGCGCCGACGCTGTTCCAGGCCGAGCCGCAACCTGCGCCCGTCGAACCGGCTCCGGTGGCGCCAGTCGAGTTCACGCCGTTCCGCCTGACGCCGCAAGTGACCGAAGAGGTCGAGGCGCCCGTCGAACCGACAGCGCCGACGCGCGCTGCGCCCAGCGAACCGACCCTGTTCGGCGCGCCGCCCGCGAGTTCCTCGGTCTTCAACCTCGACGGCTTTTCGACGAGCGAAGACGCCACCATCGGTGTGATGGACGTCCCGCTCGTGGAGCCGGAGCAGCCCCGCTTTGGCAACACCAGCCTGCTGGTCAGCCTGGGCATCCTGGGCCTGGCCCTGTTCGGCGGCGGGGTTCTCTGGATCCTTACCGTCGCGGCGGGTTCGGATGGTCAGGTCAAGCTCTTTGGCTACGGCGCCAGCATGGTCGGCGCGATCTGCTTCGTGGTCTCGGCCTATCTGCTGCTGCGCCGTCTGGCCGGCCCCGACGTGAGTGACGAAGAGTAGGTTTCTTGCCTTCCACCCAAGGCATGAGCAAGAACGCTCGCTGGTCCCAATGACTGGCGGGCGTTTTTTGCTATCGTGCGGCTGCTTTCTGGTGGAAATCGACCGAGATAGGATGCACACGCTCTTTCAGTGTTGAGCCAGAGCGTGACAAGCGCTGAAACCGCCCACATCTTCCGTTGGGCGATCGGGAAGGAAACCACGTCGATGACTTTCGCACCCTCGATGGACTTCGCGCTGGGCGAGACCGCCGACGCCATCCGTGACACCACGGCCCGCTTCGCCGCCGACAAGATCGCGCCGATCGCCGCCAAGATCGACGAGACCAACGCCTTCCCGCGCGAACTTTGGGTCCCGATGGGCGATCTGGGTCTGCATGGCGTCACCGTCGAGGAGGAGTTCGGCGGCCTGGGTCTGGGCTATCTGGAACACGTGGTCGCGATGGAAGAGATCAGCCGCGCCTCCGCCTCGGTGGGTCTCAGCTACGGCGCTCACTCCAATCTCTGCGTGAACCAGATCCGCCGCTGGGCGACGCCGGAGCAGAAGCGTCGCTATCTGCCCAAGCTGATCAGCGGCGAGCATGTCGGCTCGCTGGCGATGAGCGAGACGGGCTCGGGCTCGGACGTCGTGTCGATGAAGCTGCGCGCCGAACAGGTCGGCGACCGCTACATCCTGAACGGCACGAAATTCTGGATCACCAACGCGCCGCACGCAGACACGCTGGTGGTCTACGCCAAGACCGGCGAAGGCAGTCGCGGCATCACCGCCTTCCTCATCGAGAAGGGGATGAAGGGTTTCAGCGTCTCCAAGAAGCTGGACAAGATGGGTATGCGCGGTTCGGACACCGCTGAGCTGGTGTTCGAGGACTGCGAGATCCCCGAAGAGAACGTGATGGGCCCGGTCGGCGGCGGCGTCGGCGTCCTGATGAGCGGTCTCGACTATGAGCGCGCCGTGCTGGCGGCCGGCCCGCTGGGCATCAGTTCGGCCAGCCGATCGGCTCGTTCCAGCTGATGCAAGGCAAGATCGCCGACATGTACGTGGCCCTGAACTCGGCGCGGGCCTACGTCTACGCGGTGGCCAAGGCTTGTGACGCGGGCAAGACGACCCGGTTCGACGCCGCCGGCGCGATCCTGATGGCTTCGGAGAACGCGGTGAAGGTGTCTCTGGAGGCGATCCAGGCCCTTGGGGGCGCTGGGTACACCAAGGAGTGGCCGGTCGAGCGCCTGCTGCGCGACGCCAAGCTCTACGACATCGGCGCCGGCACCAATGAGATCCGCCGCTTCCTGATCGGCCGCGAGCTGATCGGCGGTTGATCTCTCCTTGAACACAGGGAAGACAATCCAAGATTTTCAGAAACATACATACGCATGTCTGATCTCCGTTGATCAGGCATGCGTATGCTTCATCGCCTACGCCTAGAAATCAGTGTGCTACCTCTAAAATCTTTCTCATTCCTACCCTAAGGGCAGCGTTTTATCGAAAGGCCCGACTCAGTTATCGAGGCGCTCTTTCAATTGCCCGTGGGGGGAAAGTGAAGTGTATCGGTCCGGCTGGCCTGATGGCCAGCCTTCTTGTTATGTCGCCTATACAGGCCATGGCGCAGACTTCGCCCGATGAGCTCCTAAGGCGGCTTGAAAAGCTTGAGGCGGAAAACCGCGAGCTAAGGCGAGATCTAGAGGCAATCCGCAGCAAGGACATCGTCGCGACTGCTGCGCCAGCGCGTCCGACAGCAGAGCCGTCTTCACCGCCTACCGAAGGACAGCGTCCGGTTTCTGACGCGTGGGTCGCGCTTCAAAGCGACTACTCGTACGCCATGCTGGATCCGACGACGGCGCTGAACCGGAAGCAAAAGCTGCTGCTCACCGCGCGCCGCGATGGCGAGCTTCGCACCGGCGGAGTCTATCTCAGCGGCGCTGTGACGGCGTTGGCCGACTATCAGAAGAGTAACCGGAACAACAAGTTCGGTTACTTGATGCGCCATCCGACCTCGGCCAATCAGATCGGTGACGAAGTATCGGAAGCTGTTCTGCATTCCGCCCAAGTGGGGTTGACTGCGAACGTGACGCCTTGGCTCAGCGCCTATGCCGAGTTGCTGTACGATCCAGAGCAGAGCTTCGGCGCGGGCACCATCACAGCGCTCGCCCGCAATCAGATCCAGCTCCGCAAGGGTTACGTTCTTGTCGGGGACCTCAAGCAGTCACCGTTCTACGCCTCGATCGGCAAGATGGAGGCTCCGTTTGGCCTGAACGACACGGTCAATCCCTTCACCGCATCAACGGTTTGGCATGCGTTTGGCGGGCTCTCTTGGGGGGCGTTGGTCGGATATTCGAAGGGGGGGCTGAACATCTCCGCCCAGGCCGTGCAGGGCGGCGCACAGTTCCGTGCCTTGAACGTCAATGTCGCGGGAACCGCGGTGCCCAGCCGCCTCAACAACTACGTTCTCGACGCCAATTACACAGCGAACCTGGGTCCCGATCGCGAACTGCTTGTTGGCGCCTCGTATGAGCGGGGGAGCGCCTACTGCCAAGCTTTCCCGGTGCAGCACTTCAATGGCTGTACGATGGTGAATCCGGCCTATGCCGTTTACGGCAAGCTGCGGTGGGATCGATTGACGGTGATCGGCGATTTCGCTGAAACAACGAAGGCGTGGCCGGGGACCTTCAATCCCGCGCCGCCTCTGAACGCGTTTGCAGCGCGTAAGGTCACAAGTTTCGAAATCGGCGCCAAGTACGCGGCCAAGATTTCGGAAAGGAACGTTGACCTCTCGATCGACTACAGCACCTTTATCGCTGGGCCGAAGGGAGCGCCTTGGCGTCGTCAGGACCAGTGGGTCGCTGGGGTCGCCACCTTCCCGCGTCCGAATGTGAAACTCTTCTCCGAAGTCCTGTTGATTAAGGGCTATGCGCCACTGAATTTCATCAGCGGGGGCAACCTAGCCCCCGGGGCGACAGTGAGTGACGCTGGCGCGCAGTCCGAGGTCATTCTGACCGGATTGAACATCGCGTTTTAAGCCTCAACCCTCTGGAGCATTTCACGACCTGACTGCGTCAGGTCGTGAGCTCTAATCTTTTGTTTTGGCGCATTTTTCTTCACGCGAACCGGAACCACTTCGCTCGAAAAA
>NCDQ01000160.1:7816-11728 GCA_002280275.1 Caulobacter vibrioides
GCGGCCCTCCATCGTCGTAGCCGCTCTCGCAGCCTGTGACTTGAAACCCTTGGCGCTCAACGCCTTAGGCGGAGACCTCGCTCTTCGGGCTCCAGGTCACGACTTGCGACCGCGGTTGGAGACAATGAGACACTGGACCACCTCCTTTCAGCTGTTGAACAACACAAGAAGGATATTGGACCGGTTCTCGTGAAAGGGAAGGGCCTTCATCTGGGCCAGGCGGGACTAAACGTCGCGCGGCGCTCGGCCAGGCTCGGACGCTTGCGCAGGTCGATGATCGGGCGATGCACGCCGTCGAGCGCGAAGCCTGCCGCCACGTAGCCGGCCTTCACGGCGGGCTCGAAAGCGCGCCAGTCGCGGATGTCGATCCCCTCGAGCTTCGGGGTGATCAGGACGTCGGTCGCCTCGCGGGCGGCGGCGAGATCCCGGCCCGTCGTCACGGTGGCCGCGCGCATCAGAAGCGCCACGATCGGCGGTCCCCTGCGCCATTCGCCCGAGAAGATCCACTTCCACAACGATGGTGGCGCCACGATGTCGGCGCTGGTGATGCTGCGGCCCCGCGTAACATCGACGCCGACGATCGGGCCCAGCTGGAATGACCGCATCACGTCGGCGGGGAAGTTCTTCATGACCGCGCCGTCCACCAGCACCTGGCCACTTTCCGTGGCCGGTGGCAGCACCCCCGGCAAGGCGATCGACGCTCGCAGCGCCGCCTGCAGGTCGCCCGTGCGATGCAGTTGGTAAGAGCCGGAGGTCAGGTTCGACGACACGCAGAAGAACGGCAGCCACAGATCGCTGATGTCGACCGAGCCGAAATGCTCGTCCAGCCGGTCGCGAACCTTCTCGCCGCGTGTCATGGCGATCATGGGGAAGGCGATGTCGTCCAACGGACTGGTGTCGACGAAGGCTTTTCGGATGCGGGCTTCCAGTTCGCCGTCATCCCACCCCATGGCGATCCCCGCCGCCACGATGGCGCCCATGGAAGCGCCGCCGACAAAATCGATCGGGATGCCACGTTCTCGCATCGCCTGGATCGCGCCGATATGGGCGTAGGCGCGGGCCCCGCCCCCCGAGAGCACAAGTCCGACGGATTGCCCGGTGAGCACGCGCGCCAGACGCTGCAGGTCGGCGACGCCGTTCTCGCGCAGATGAAACAGCCGCGCGGCCTGGGTGGCGGCCATCCAGGCCTCTGAGCCGGAGGGATAGTCCAGGTTCGCGGACTGGAGCAGGATCAGATCGACCAGCCGCTGCGCCTGCAGCGGACCCGAGGCATAGGAAGGAATGGCCGTAGGCGGCGCGCGATCGCCACGACCGACGCGGAACAGGTGGTCGACCTGGCGGCCGACGACGTGCTTCCAGGCGGTCTCGTCGGCTTCGGCGACGTACAGCACAAAGTCGTGCTCGCGTTCGACGTTGCTGAACCACTCGGTGGGCGCCAGCAGCGACTCGCCGCCCTCGACGGTCACCGAGTATCCCAGGCTCTCGATACAGCGCCCGAGACGCTCCACGACGGGCCGTATCGCCGCGCCGGGCTCGACTGCGATGAAGCCGAAGACCGAGGGGTCGCCGATCGCTGCGTGTGTCTGAGCCTGCCGGGCCCGCCGGATCATCAGCCGTGACAGTTCGAGCATCACCGTCGGGTCTTCCTCGGCGGCCTCGAAGAAGTCGTCGCGCGGCAGGGCCAGCACCTCGCTGTCG
Organism: Caulobacter vibrioides; assembly: GCA_002280275.1. Taxonomy (GTDB): domain Bacteria; phylum Pseudomonadota; class Alphaproteobacteria; order Caulobacterales; family Caulobacteraceae; genus Caulobacter; species Caulobacter vibrioides_A. Next base: position 9,515 of record NCDQ01000160.1, read on the forward strand.
CGCAGGGACACCATGCTGGCCGAGTGCGCCGTGCCGCCGACCAAGGCCATCTCGCCAGCCGGCTCGCCAGGGCGGATCACGCCCAGAAACTGAGACTCTTGACCCTCCTCGCGGCGGAAGGCGCCCAGGCGTCCGGTCTTCAGGAAATAGAGGTGGTCGGCCGCCTCGCCAGGTTCGAAGAGCGTCGCCCCGCCGGGCAGGGAAAACCAGGCCGCCGCCCCGGTTCGCCGTGCGCGGGCGAAGAGGCGCGCCAGGGCCGAGTCGTCGGGCAGGGGCGTTTCCACGGCGCGGACGCTAACCCGAACCGGCAGGCTTGACCACAAGGGCCCGTTCAGGCGCAACTGTTGATCGCGCAAGCGAAATGGTCGAGAACGGTTTTGGCTCGGAATCTTTGGGTTCGGGGTCCAAAAAACTCCGACTTCCGGGGCAGGGTGGAAAAGGCTAAGCGTCGGTCATGCCGAAGTTGAACTCCGTTATCGACGCGTCCAGCGACGCCTTCGCCAAGAACGCCGCTCACAACCGGGCGCTCGTGGAAGAGTTGCGCGCCAAGGTGGCGCAAGCAGCCCTGGGCGGGCCGGAAAGCGCCCGCGAGCGGCATACCTCGCGGGGCAAGCTGCTGCCGCGCGAGCGGGTCGAGCGTCTGCTGGATCCAGGCTCGCCGTTCCTGGAAATCGGCCAACTGGCCGCCTGTGATCTCTACAATGGCGAGGCGCCTGGCGCGGGCATGATCTGCGGCGTCGGCCGCGTGTCGGGCCGCGAGGTGATGATCGTCGCCAACGACCCCACGGTGAAGGGCGGCGCCTACTTCCCGATGACGGTGAAGAAGCACCTTCGCGCCCAGGAAATCGCCGCGCAGAACCGGCTGCCTTGCGTCTATTTGGTCGATAGCGGCGGGGCGAACCTGCCGCACCAGGCCGAGGTTTTCCCCGATCGCGACCACTTCGGCCGCATCTTCTTCAACCAGGCGCGGATGAGCGCGGCCAGCATTCCGCAGATCGCCTGCGTCATGGGCTCGTGCACTGCGGGCGGGGCCTATGTTCCGGCGATGAGCGACGAGACCGTCATCGTCCGCAACCAAGGCACCATCTTCCTGGCCGGCCCGCCGCTGGTGAAGGCCGCAACCGGCGAGGTCATCTCGGCCGAGGAACTTGGCGGGGCCGAGACCCACGGCCGCCGCTCGGGCGTTGTCGACCACGTCGCCGAGAACGACGAGCATGCGCTGGAGATCGTCCGAAGAGATCTACGGGATCGTCCCGACCGACGTTCGCGCGCCTTACGATGTCCGCGAGGTGATCGCCCGCATCGTCGACGGCAGTCACTTCGACGAGTTCAAGGCGCTGTATGGCACGACCCTGGTCTGCGGTTTCGCGCGGATCTGGGGGCAACCGGTGGCGATCCTCGCCAACAACGGCGTCCTCTTCAGCGAGAGCGCGCTGAAGGGCGCGCACTTCATAGAATTGGCCTGCACGCGCAAGATTCCATTGATCTTCTTGCAGAACATCTCGGGCTTCATGGTCGGCGGCAAGTACGAGGCCGGCGGCATCGCCAAGGACGGCGCCAAGCTAGTGACGGCTGTGGCTTCCGCCGAGGTGCCGAAGTTCACGGTCCTGATCGGCGGCAGCTTCGGGGCCGGCAATTACGGCATGTGCGGTCGCGCCTACAGCCCGCGCTTCCTGTTCACCTGGCCCAACAGCCGCATCTCGGTCATGGGCGGCGAGCAGGCCGCCAGCGTGCTGGCCACGGTCCACCGCGACGCCGCCAAGTGGACGCCCGAGGAGGCCGAGGCCTTCAAGGCGCCGATCCGCCAGCGCTACGAGGACGAGGGTAACCCCTACCACGCGACCGCGCGCCTCTGGGACGACGGGATCATTGATCCGGCGCAAACCCGCGACGTTCTGGGTCTCGCAATCTCGGCTTCGCTGAACGCGCCGATCCCAGAGACCACCTTCGGCGTTTTCCGGATGTAGATCCCAGGAAGGACCCCCCACATGACCAACCCGATCGCCGATCCCATCGTCGAGGTGAACGACACCGACGCGATGAGCCCGCTGGTCCACATGGACAGCACGCCCGATGGCGCGGTCACCGTGTGGATTAACCGGCCGGACAAGAAGAACGCCTTCGACGCCGCCACCATCGCGGCGCTTCGCCAGACCTTCGAAACCCTGCACCCTGGGCTTCATTGCGGCGCACGAAGGACCAGCCGCCATAGCC
>NCDQ01000161.1 GCA_002280275.1 Caulobacter vibrioides
AGTCGACCTTCGCCGCCGGCGACGACATCCTGGCCCTGTCGGCCAAGGCGCCGGGTCTCTACGCAGAATCCTCCAATGGCCGGGTCGCACCGCGCTTTTACATCCGCGGCCTCGGCAACGCCGACTTCGACCTGGCCGCGTCGCAACCCGTGTCGATCATCCAGGACGACGTCGTCCTCGAAAACGTCGTGCTGAAGAGCTCGCCGCTGTATGACCTCGACCGCGTCGAAGTCCTCCGCGGCCCGCAAGGCACCCTGTTCGGCCGTAACACCACGGCGGGCATCGTCAAGTTCGACACGATCAAGCCTTCGGAAGAAATGAAGGGCCGCGCCTCGGCGACCTACGGCAGCTTCAACACCTTCACCTTCGACGGCGGCGTCGGCGGCGCCCTGGTGGAAGGCAAGGTCGCGGCGCGGGCTTCGGTCCTGTTCCAGCATCGTGACGACTGGATCGACAACGGCTTCACGAAGAAGAAGAACGTCATGGGCGGCTTCAACGAGCGCGCCGCCCGCCTGCAACTGCTGTTCACCCCGAACGAGAAGCTGGACGCGCTGTTCAACGTCCATGGCCGCGACCTGGACGGCACCGCCGCCGTGTTCCGCGCCAACGTCCTGACCAAGGGCTCGAACAAGCTCAATGCGAACTACGATCGTGACACGGTCTATTTCGACGCCGGCGCCAACAACCCGCAGAGCTACAAGGGCTACGGCGCCTCGGCGAACATCGGCTACGACTTCGGCGTCGCCAAGCTGACCTCGATCACCGCCTACGAGAACACCCATGGCTATAGCCGCGGCGACATCGACGGCGGCAACCTGACCGGTCCGGGCTTCATCCCGTTCCCGTCGGACACGCAGGACGGCATCAAGGACCTGGATCAGTGGACCCAGGAAATCCGTCTGGCCAGCAACAGCGATGGCGCGCTGAGCTGGCAAGTCGGTGGCTTCTACTTCGACACGAAGTACGCCATCCAGACCAACCCGTTCTTCGCCCCGGCCACCACGCTTCAGCAGGAAAACACCGCCTGGGCCATTTTTGGTCAGGCGTCGTACAAGGTCAGCGATCAGCTCTCGCTGACCGGCGGCCTGCGCTACACCGATGACGAGAAGGACATGAAGGTGCTGTCGGGCCCGAACATGGCCGCGCCGGTGTCGGTCTCCGACTCGCACGTCAGCTGGGATCTGTCGGCGTTCTACAGCGTCAACGAAGACGTCAGCGTCTACGCCAAGGTCGCCTCGGGCTTCCGGGGTCCGTCGATCCAGGGCCGCGACATCGCGTTCTTTTCGCCGGCCTCGGCGGCGAAGTCCGAAACCATCATGTCGTACGAGCTGGGCCTGAAGAGCGAGCTCTTTGACCGTCGCGTTCGCCTGAACGGCGCGGTGTTCGCCTACACGATCGACGATCCGCAATTCAGCGCGGTCGGCGGCGGCAGCAACTCCAACCGCCTGATCAACGCCAAGAAGGGCGAGGCTTACGGCCTGGAGCTGGACAGCGAGTTCGTGGTCACGCCGAACTTCGTCGTCACCGCTGGCTACAGCTACGCTCACACCGAGATCAAGGACAGCACCCTGGCCGTCGCCGCCTGCGCCGCCTGCACGGTGACCGACCCGACGACCGCGACGGGCGCCGCGCTGGTGAACGGCAACCCCTTCCCGAACGCGCCGAAGTACACCTTCGACTTCACCGCTCGCTACGCCTATCCGGTGGCCAGCGGCGAACTATTCGCCTTCACCGACTGGAAGGTGCAGGGCTACACCAACCTGTTCCTCTACGAGTCGAAGGAGTTCTACTCGAAGGGTGACTTCGAAGGCGGCCTGAAGCTTGGCTACGCCAACAAGGAAGGCGGCTGGGAAGTCGCAGCCTTTGCTCGCAACATCACCAACGAGAGCAACATCAAGGGCGCGATTGACTTCAACAACCTGACCGCCTTCGTCAACGAACCGCGTGTCATCGGCGTCTCGATCGACGCGCGCTTCTAAGCCGCAAGATCTGGGTGGATGAGGAAAGGCTGCGGAGCGATCCGCGGCCTTTTCTTTGTGCGGCGCTAGGCCTTCAAGCCTTGGCCGCCGATGGGCGTCGTCTCGAAGCGTTGCGGAAAGCCCGCGATGATCGGCCTTGCCTTCCCGATCGCAGCCTGCACGGCCGGTAGCTTCAACGAGGCCGCGTGCGCCGCCTTGTCGACCCAGACCTCCGTGATCCAGATCGCCTCAGGGTTGGTCGGATCCGTGGCGAGCACATAGCTCAGGCAACCCGGCATATCCGCCGTTCCCTCAGCAAGGATAGCGAGCAATGCGTCACGCTTGCCTGGCGCTGCGAGCATCTGACCGATCAAGCCGTACATGGGCGTTCCTCCCGCCTGAGCTTTCGAAACCGTCGGGAGCGCTGCGGCCGCCACGCCACCGACGAGGACTTCCCGCCGGCCGAAATCCTTATCGTTCACTACCGCCCCCTTTTAGCGGCGCCCCCCTGCGCCATCGGCCTCAGTGTGCGAGCGAGGTTCGAGGCGCCGCGCAAAGTTTTTGCGAGCGAACGGAATTGTTCGCGCCGTTTGACTTGATAACGCGGTTCTTTTCGTCTGTCCTTTCGGCCTCTTCGAGAGTCGGGGTTTTTCATGATCAGATGGCGTTCTGTGGCGATGGCCACCACTGCGCGACGACCGGGAACGGTGGTTCCGCCAAATCGTCCGCGCCCGCCAAGCCTGCGGAAAAGGCTGAGATCAAGCCGCTGCCCAAGGGGCTGGACGGACAAGCCTCCACCGGTTTCCCGTCGACCTACAAGCCGCTGCCGTCCCGCGCGACCGCGTTCGTCGGCGCCACGGTGCTGACCGCCACCGGCCGGCAGATCGAAAACGGCGTCGTGTTCGTCTCCGAGGGCAAGATCACGTCCGTCGGCGGACCGGAAACGCCGATCCCGGCGGACATCGCGGTGATCGACGCCAAGGGCAAGTGGATCACGCCCGGCATCATCGACGCGCACAGCCACCTGGGCGTCTATCCGTCACCCGGTGTCTCGGCGCGCTCGGACGGCAACGAAGCCACGGACCCCAATACCGCCCAGGTCTGGTCGGAGCACTCGGTTTGGCCGCAGGATCCTGGCTTCAATCGCGCCCGCGCCGGCGGCGTCACCACCCTCATGATCCTCCCCGGCTCAGCCAATCTCTTCGGCGGCCGCTCGGTGACGCTGAAGAACGTGCCCTCGCTGACGATGCAGGGCATGAAGTTCCCCAACGCGCCTTACGGCCTGAAGATGGCCTGCGGCGAAAACCCCAAGCGCGTCTATGGCGGCCGTGGCCGTAGCCCCTCGACGGCGATGGGCAACGTGTTCGGCTTCCGCAAATCCTGGATCGACGCGGCCGACTACGCCCGCAAGTGGGACGACTACCGCGCCAAGGTCGCCAAGGGCGAGAAGGCCGACGCGCCAAAGCGTGACCTGCAGATGGAAACCCTGGCCGGCGTGCTGAAGGGCGAGATCCTGGTGCAGAACCACTGCTACCGCGCGGACGAAATGGCTGTGATGATCGATATCGCCAAGGAGTTTGGCTACAAGATCACGATGTTCCACCACGCGATCGAGAGCTACAAACTCGCGCCCGTGCTGGCCAAGGAAGAGATCTGCTCGGCCACCTGGGCCTCGTGGACCGGCTTCAAGATGGAGAGCCTGGACGGCATCGACGCCAACGCCGCGATCCTGGCCAAGAACGGCGCCTGCGTCGTCATCCACTCCGACGATGCGATCATGACCCAGCGCCTGAACCAGGAGGCCGCCATCGCCATGGCCGCCGGCGCCAAGCTCGGGATCGACATCCCGCGCGCCGAGGCGATCAAGTGGATCACCGCCAACCCGGCCAAGGCCATGGGCATCGGCGACAAGACCGGCTCGATCGAACCGGGCAAGGCCGCCGACCTGGTGGTCTGGAGCCGCGACCCCTTCAGCGTCTACGCCCAGGCCGAGCAGGTCTATGTCGACGGCGCCCTGACCTACGACCGCAAGGACCCGCGCTTCCAGCCCAAGTCCGATTTCGAGCTCGGCCAAGCCGGCCAAGGAGCGTTCAACTGATGATCCGGTCCCTGCTTCTCGTCAGCGCCGCCTGCGCCCTGGCCCTCCCCGCGGCGGCCCAGACGGTCGCCATCGTCAACGCCCGCATCGAGCCGGTGTCCAGCGCCGCCATTCCGAGCGGGACCCTGGTGATCAAGGACGGCAAGATCGCCGCCCTGGGCGCCAGCGTCCAGGTTCCGGCCGGCGCCCGCGTCATCGACGCCAAGGGCGGGGTCGTCACCCCCGGCCTCATCGCGCCGTCGTCCAACCTCGGCGCGTCCGAGATCAGCGGCGTGCGTGAGACCCGCGACGACTCCACCGGTAGCGCCCTGAGCGCAGCCTTCGACATCAGCTACGCCATCAATCCGGCCTCGACCTTCTTGGGCCTGGCCCGGGACGGCGGGATCACCGGTTCGGCCGTGACGCCGGTGCTGTCCGGGACGGGCGGCGGCGCGCACCAGCATGCCGACGACGGCGTGGTCGAAGAGATGACCGCCGGCGCGCATGGCGACGGCGATCCGCCGCTGTTCGGCGGCCAGGCCGCATTCATCCGCCTGAAGGCCGGCAGCACCGACATCGTCGAGGCCTCCAAGCTGGCCGTCACCGTGTCGCTCGGCGAAAGCGGCGCTCGGGCGGCGGGCGGCTCGCGCGGCGCCAACCTGGTCCTCATCCGCTCGGCCCTGGAGGACGCCCGCGCGTTCGCCAACCGCCGCGCCGCGTTCGAGCAGGGCGCCACCCGCGACTTCGGGCTCTCGCGTCTGGACCTTGCGGCCCTGATCCCGGTCGTCCAGGGCAAGACCCCGCTGCTGATCCGCGTCTCCCGCGCCGCCGACATCCGGCAGGCGCTGAAACTGGCGGCGGACGAGAAGATCAAGATCGTCCTCGAAGGCGTCGAGGAAGGCTGGATGGTCGCGGCCGAGATCGCGAAGGCCGGGGTTCCGGTGATCCTGGATCCGCAAGCGTCCCTGCCCGGCAGCTTCGAGACCCTGGGCTCGCGCCTCGACAACGCCGCTCGGCTGCACGCCGCCGGCGTCACTGTGGCGATCAACGGCGCGCGGGACTTCAACAACCTGCGTCAGGAGCGCCTGAACGCCGGCCTGGCGGTCGCCAACGGCCTGCCCTACCCGGCCGCTCTAGCCGCCGTCACCCTGGTCCCCGCCAAGATCTGGGGCCAGGCCGACAAGGTCGGGTCGCTCGAGGTCGGCAAGGTCGCCGACGTGGTCGTCTGGAACGGCGACCCGCTGGAGACCACCAGCTGGCCCACGGCCGTGCTGGTCGGCGGCGTCGAGCAGCCCAAGGACGGTCGCCACCAGCAGCTGAAGGCCCGCTACGCGGCCAGCGACCAGAGCGGCTACCCGCCGGCCTATCGCTAGACGGGAGAGCGCCCCCTCCGGCCCTGCGGGCCACCTCCCCCGTTCTACGGGGGAGGAAGCTCTCTTCCTCCCTTGCGAAGCGGGGGAGGTGGCGCGAGGCGAAGCCTCGTGACGGAGGGGGCGTCCCCAACTTTCTCTTTTCAGGGGATGCCGGGACCGCCATACGAGGCCCCCGCGTTCGAATCGCCTAGACTTCCCCTGATGTCCTCCTCCGATAAGACCCCTTCCCTGTTTGGTGACGACGACGCCCTGGCGCCCGTCCCCGCCGCGCCGTTCAAGGCCAGCGTGGAGCCGCACGTCGAGCCAACGCCGCGTCCGATCCCCCCGCCCCCGCCGTCGAAGTCTGCGCCCCCGGCTGCGCCCGCCGGCAAGCCGGGCGAGTACTCGGCCGCCGACATCGAGGTGCTGGAAGGCCTGGAGCCGGTCCGCAAGCGGCCGGGCATGTACATCGGCGGCACCGACGAGCGGGCCCTGCACCACCTGTTCGCCGAAGTCCTCGACAACTCGATGGACGAGGCCGTGGCCGGCTTCGCCAAGACCATCGAGGTCAAGCTCGACGCCGACGGCTACCTGTCGGTCAAGGACGACGGTCGCGGCATGCCCGTCGACCCGCACCCCAAGTACCCCGGCAAGTCGGCGCTGGAGGTCATCATGACCGTCCTGCACGCCGGCGGTAAGTTCACGGGCAAGGCCTACGAGACCTCCGGCGGTCTGCACGGCGTCGGCGCCAGCGTCGTCAACGCCCTGTCCGAGCGCGTCGAGGTCACCGTCTGGCGTGACGGCTTCGAGCACCTCCAGGTCTTCGCCCGCGGCAAGCCGCTGGGGCCGATCCAGCAGGTCGCGCCGTCGAAGAAGAAGGGCACCATGGTGCGCTTCAAGCCCGACGACGAGATCTTCGGCGAGGGGACCAATTTCAAGCCCGCGCGCCTGTACCGCATGGCCCGCTCCAAGGCCTATCTGTTCCGGGGCGTGCAGATCAAATGGTCCTGCGATCCCTCGCGGATCCACGACCAGACCCCGCCCGAAGCCACGTTCCACTTCCCCAACGGCCTGGCCGACTTCCTGGCCGAGCGGACCAAGGGCCTGACCACGATCACGCCCGAGAGCTTCTCGGGCCGCATCGAGCGCCAGGGCGAGGCCGGCGCCGTCGAGTGGGCCGTCACCTGGACGCCCCAGGGCTTTGGCGAGCACGACGGCTTCATGCAGTCGTACTGCAACACCGTGCCCACCCCCGAAGGCGGCACCCACGAGAGCGGCTTCCGCGCCGCCCTGACCCGCGGCCTCAAGGCCTATGCCGAGCTCAAGGGCGAGAAGCGCGGCGCGATCATCACCGCCGACGACGTCGTCGCCCAGGCCGGCGCCCTGATCTCGGTGTTCATCAAGAACCCCGAATTCCAGGGCCAGACCAAGGAAAAGCTCTCCACCTCAGAGGCCCAACGCTTCGTCGAGGCCTCGCTGCGCGACCCGTTCGACCTGTGGCTGTCGTCCAGCCCCAAGAACGCCCAGGCCCTGCTGGAGTTCGTCATCGAGCGGGCCGAGGAGCGCCTCAAGCGCCGCAAGGACAAGGAAGTCTCCCGCGCCAGCGCCACCCGGAAGCTCCGCCTGCCGGGCAAGCTGGCCGACTGCGCCGGGAGCGCAGTCGACGGCGCCGAGCTCTTCATCGTCGAAGGCGACAGCGCCGGCGGCTCGGCCAAACAGGCCCGCGACCGCAAGTTCCAGGCGATCCTGCCCCTGCGCGGCAAGATCCTGAACGTCGCCTCGGCCAGCGGCGAGAAGTTCACCGCCAACAAGGAGCTGTCGGACCTGATGCTGGCCCTGGGCGCCCAGGCCGGCTCCAAGTATCGCGAGGAGGATCTGCGCTACGAGCGGATCATCATCATGACCGACGCCGACGTCGACGGCGCCCACATCGCCTCCCTGCTGATCACCTTCTTCTACCGCACCATGCCGGACGTGATCCGCCAGGGGCACCTGTTCCTGGCCCTGCCGCCGCTGTACCGCCTCAGCCACGGCGGCAAGAGCGAGTACGCCCGCGACGACGCCCACAAGGACGAGCTGCTGGCCACGGTGTTCAAGGGCAAGAAGCCCGAGATCGGCCGCTTCAAGGGCCTGGGCGAGATGATGGCCTCCCAACTGAAGGAGACCACCATGGACCCCAAGAAGCGCACCCTGGCCCGCGTCACCCTGCCCCGCCACGAGGAAAGCGTCGAAGACCTGGTCGAGACCCTGATGGGCCGCAAACCCGAACTGCGGTTCCGGTTCATCCAGGAAAACGCCGAGTTCGCGTCGGCGGATCTGGATTTGTAGATCCCAAATCCTCCCCCAGCGGGGGAGGTGTCCGCGCAGCGGACGGTGGGGGAAGTTCTGCTGACCTTGCCTCTTCCCCCTCCGTCGCCTCTTCGAGCCGACACCCCCCCGCTGGGGGGAGGATTTGGGGGCGCGCTTTACCGGCTTCACGCGGCTGCCCGCTGAAGGTCTGGAAAGGGACGCGGAGCGCCGGACATCCGTCCGGAAGACTTTGATAAATACCGTTTCGACGAAGCCGACGCTCCGCGCGATCGTTATCCGCCAGCGTCCCGTCAGGTGGCCCTGTTTGGGCCTTACCGGGACCTGGGTTTCTCGTTTCCGAGAGACCCAGCGATTGGAGAGGACGAGCCACTACAGGCTAAGACACATCCCTTTATCCCCAACCACGCCGACGGCGGGCGGGTCTGGCCAGCAACCAGATCCCCGGACCGTTCG
>NCDQ01000162.1 GCA_002280275.1 Caulobacter vibrioides
ATCGTTCGATCCGGCCGCAATCGGCGTTGGCGCTGGTGGGCGCCTTCGACTCTGAGCGAAGCCTTCATCGCGCCGCGTTCAGCGCCGCCAGCACGAAATCGGCCCGCGCCTCTACGGTCGTTCTCGGCAAAATGATCACACGATAGCCGAGCAGGGAGTACGCGCGCTCAAGCCGTCCATACTCAGAAATTGCATCGCCGAGCCCATGTCGTCGCTCCGGATCGCCAATGTAGATTTCAGGCCAGGGTGGCGTAAAGAAAACCGTCTCGTTGTAGCGATACAGCCGTCCAAGCCTTTCGAGCAGAGCCTCGCCCGTGGCGTGCTGCAATGCGGCTGCGGCGTCCACCAAGCCCCGATCGAAGAAGACTGGTCCAGGCAGGGCGCCCGCCGCGTCACGATCGGCGATCGATGTCTCAATCGCGCGTCGCGCGAATCCTACGAGATCGACCCATGGAAGAGCGCCTCCACCATTTTGGAGTTCCGCCTTGACGACACGCCTGCCAGGCTCATCCAAGGCTGCGTGGCCTCGACGTTGAAGCTCAGCCAGGAGGGTCGTCTTTCCTCCGCCTGAGCAGCCTGACAGCACAATGTAACGGTCGCTCATCTGGCTGATCCTTGATGGTTGAGGATGCGGAAATCCCCTCCTGACCATCGCCAGCGACGCCTGTTTCGGCCCTTGCGGAGAAGTCCGAAGGCGCCGACCTTCGCTCGGAGACAAGACGCCCTGGATCGCTTGGTGGAACAAGGGCCGGACGGGCTGGCGCGCGTCAAGGGGACGCCCTGCGGGCGTCTCGCGGAGCGACGCGCTCCAGGGCGAGCACCGACCGTTCCGGTCCTGGCTCCCGCAGGTTGGGGGGTGGCAAGGCGGTCACCGGAAAGGGCGAGGCTAGCGCTGGCAAACGGGCGCCCCGCAGCTTGGACAGCGCGCGGTGCGCAATTCCTCCATCGTCGCCTTGAAGAGGTCGTAGCCGTCGCCCTGTTGGTGGGCCATGACGCGCAGCGCCACGTCCAGCTTGGCGGCGACGCCATGCATGTCGCTGGCACGCACAGCCGCAAGCGCCTCCAGCCACGCTTCCCGTCGCTCGAACAGCGGTTCCATCTGCTTGTCGATGGCGTCCATCTCCTCGGAGGGCAGCAACTCTTCACGCTCCTCGGGCGTCATGCGCTCCCACCGCTTCTCTCGGACCAGGATGGTCTCCAAATCCGACCAGCGCAGACCCAGGCGGTCGATCTCCGCGTCGAGCGCCATCCACTCGGCGCAGCGGGCCACAGCCGGGTCGGCGAGTGCGCTTCCGCCGCCGCCTCTGGCCACGGGCGCGGCGCTGGCGGCGCCGATCACGACACGTCGCGACACGGCGAATGGCTCCTTGTCGTCAGACATTGGGATGTTCCGCTTCAGAAGGTTTGGGGAGGGGCCTGGAGGTGGCGCGCGATCAGCGCGTAGTCGAGCGCCTTGATGTGGTTGAGCAGAAAGACATTCCGTGTCTCGCGCCGAAGGCGAAAGACCGCGTAGGACAAGGCCTGCTGGCTGTTTTGCGGATCGAAGGTCCGCCCGCGCCAGAGCATAGGATGTCGCCAGCGCCACCACTGGCTGACGACAAGCGGCCAGGGCAAGCGAGGGAGGGCCATCACGCCGCGTCTTCCCCACCGGAGCCGCGCCGCCTGGCGGCCTCAGCAACGGCGCCGATCAGGTCGCGGACCGTCGTACAAGCCTCGGTCCAGCACACCGACGCGATGACGTCCGCCGACATCTCCGAGATGGCGTGGACGTGATAGTAAGGGCTCAGAAGCACGGCCAGCTCGTGGAGCTTGGCGGGAGCGCCGGTGAAGCCGGCGCGCCTGGCGTACCGGAGCGCCTTGACGAGATCGTGCCGGAGATAGACGCGGTTCCAGTCGTCGCTGATCCCTCGGTCGAGCAAGTACGCCTTCAACGCCAGTTCGATTGCGATGGCCAGGAAGTAGCGGGCGCCTTCGGGGTGTCGCGTCAGCACCGCCTCGGCGCCTTGGTGGAAGCCAGCGGCGTTACGCCGAAACGTCGCCGCTAGGGAGCGGTCGGCGCCGTCCCGTCGTCGCGGGACGCGGCGGGTCACTTTACACCAGAGAGGGCGGCGAGGTCGCGGACGGCGCGGGTGATCAAGCCATGCGCTTCGGGGTGGTCTTCCACGAAGATCAGGCGCGCCGCCACCGACAGATAAGCAATGACCGCCTCGACGCTCTTGGCTGGCTTCGGCCGCATGGCTTTGAGGAGGGCGTGTCCCTCGACCTCCAGCACATCGAGCCGCGCGTCGATCTCAGAGAGCCTGGCGCCTTCGGGGACGTCGGCCTGCTGGGCGGGCGTGAGCTTGTACCAATTGTGCTTGGTCATTAGCCGGCCTTCGAGCCTGCCCCACTCGAGTTGGAGGTGGCGCTTTTCGGCATCGACGGCGAGCCAGCGATGGCAGATGGCGACGGATGGGGCCGCGCGGACTTGGAGCAGAGGCATGCCCGAAACCCCACAGGCGACGGCGCCGCCGACCATCATTGCTCGCCTGGACGGCTCTTCCACACGCGCAGGCGCGCGCCCCGCCTTTCGACGTGACTCCATGGCCTCTACTCTCTAGTCATAGGTGACGATTTTATTATCACCCGTCACTAGCGCGAGGTCAATTACAAAATGATCATATACGATAATAAAATTATCGCACAATGATTACGGCGGAGCAGATCAAGGCCGCTCGCGCTCTCTTGGGCTGGAGCCAACCACAGCTGGTGGCGGCGTCAGGCGTCTCCCTGCCGACCATTGTGCGCATGGAGGGTTCGGCCGGTCCTGGCCGGAGTTCCGCCGCGAATGTCGATGCGGTGCGACAGTCGCTGGAGAGGGCCGGGGTGACGTTCTTGTCGGCCGACGAGGCTGGCGGGCCGGGTGTGCGTCTGAAAAAATAGCCCAACCAGTCTGGAGCCTGGGGCGAATTTGGTGGCGCCGAAGCGAAGCCAGCCAGATGACGGTACGGTCTCACCTTCGCTAGAGGCGCCTAGGGCCTGTCTTTGCTTCCTAGAGTACGATCTGGCCCCGCGAGGCCTTGCCGCCAGAGCCAAGCAATCCAATTCTGGTCCATCGAATGCCTCCGGATCCCAGTCTGTGGAGCTTGAAACGATGGCCGACCTCGACCGCATCGTGCGTTTGAAGACCGTGCTGGCGCGCACGGGGCTTAGCCGCTCGACCCTCTATCGGAAGATCGGGGAGGGCACCTTTCCCCGTCAGGTCGCGATCAGCGTCCACGGCGCGGGATGGCATGAGTCCGCGATCAATCGCTGGATCGCCAATCCCGCCGGATACCGTCACGAGCCCAGCAAGACTGTTTCCTGACCCATCGCCGAACCTGAGAATGTTCGCTTTCGATGGTTGACCGCTACGCGCCTCGCCACCGGTCCGGGAACAGAGACCAGAGGGGGCGATATTGGACGCCGATCGGGGGTCAGTTTTGAACGCCGTTTGATAGTGGTCGAATGGTGGGATCGCTTTTCCACCCTCGCGCGCGCTTTAGAAGACGCGCATCTGAATGCACAAGGTCGGGAGGGAGAGCGTCTCACCATTGAGCATGAAAGTAAGCGTCTACACGGCCTCGGGATCGAGCATAACCCTTTTATCAGGAAAGCCCATCTGCGAGCGCCAACCAATACCGCGTGTGTCGCAGCTCGCCGGTACGGCTGAGCGCGCCCTTCTCCACGAGGTCTTGTAGATCGCGGGTCGCAGTGGCGCGTGAGGCGCCGGTGATGGTGATGTAATTCTCAGCCGATAGGCCGCCCTTGAAGCCGTCCAGCCCCTCTTTGAGCATGCGGGCGATCACCTTGGCCTGACGCTCGTTCAGCCGGTCGCGGAACCGATCATAGAAGCGGGTCTTGGCGACGTAGAAATCTACGCGCCGGATCGTCGTCGCCTGTGCTTCGATGATGGTGTGCGCGAAGTACACAAGCCAGTTCGTGATCTCCGGTCCCTTGTTGTTCCTCTCCAGCGCTGCGTAATAGTCCTTGCGCTTGCGCTCGATGGTATAGGCCAGCGCGATCAGGCTGGGGTGGCCGAGGTTCTGCGCAAGGCTCTTCTCCGCGAGGGCGCGGGCGATCCGGCCATTGCCGTCCTCGAAGGGGTGGATCGAAACGAAGTAGAGATGGGCGAGGCCCGCGCGCGTGAGCGCCGGGAGTTGATGCGCGCCGTTCGGCCCCGTGTCGTTGAACCACGCATTGAATCGCGCCATCTCCTCCGCCATGGCGACCGAAGGTGGGGCTTCGAAATGCACGGTGCGCTTATAGTCCGGGCCTGAAACCACCTGCATTGGATCGGCATGGGTGCGGTAGCCGCCGACCGTGCGGATGGTGGCGTCGCCGCTCATCAGCATCTTATGCCATGAGAAGAGGCTCTCATCGGCGAGCGCAGCAGCGTAGTCGCGGTACAGGTCCGCCATCATCATAGCGATACCGCGTTCGGCGGGCGGGATGTTGGCGGAGGCCGGGCCGAGGCCGAATTGCTGGCGAAGGGAGGACTGGACGCTTTCGCGGCTCAGAAGCTCCCCCTCAATCTGGGAGGTCTTGACCGCCTCTTCGCTGATAAGCTCGATCCGTATGGCGTCCTTATCGTCGGCGCTGATATGCCGGAAGGCCCCGACAAACTCGCCGGACTGGCGCAGGAATTCCCCTTCCAGAGCCTCAAGGGCCTTGGAATCCCACGTAAAGGCGGGCCATTCGGGTTGCTGCCAGTTCCAGATCATGAGCTATAGAAGCGCCTCCTATAGCTCATCATAGCCGTATCTGTGAGTTATAGAGAGGCTTTCTATGCCTCACGCCCAGCTATGAGGGGCCGGGCGTGAGGCCAAGGTGCATATAGCCGTCACCGGAGTGCTCGAACGCGTCGAGCTACGATCCCTGTCGTGTCCTTCTCGCAGCGCCTTGGGCTGTGCTTTAAAGGTCAGCCACCGACGGCAGTGGTCGCCGCGCTGCAACTTCGAATTTGGGGTCTTGCGTTGGCGCGTCCCGCCGGTGGCGCTGAGCAGCGTTCATGCGGTATCGTCGTGACACTGGTCGGTGAGAAGCGCCCCGAAGCGCGGGGCGAAAGGAGGTGGGCAATGGGTTCCAGTTTGACCTTCATGACCTTCGCCCAGGTCTTGTCGGCACTGCAGATCAGCGACAAGACGCTGCGTATGTTGATCCTCACCGGGCAGCTTCCGGCGACCAAGGTCGGCGCCCAGTGGCGCATCCGGTCTGACGATTTCGAGAACTTTGGGAGGCGCGATTGTCCCTCTATAAGCGCGGTGACGTCTGGCATTACAGCTTCACCCTCAGGGGACACCGCTATCGCGCCTCGACCCATTGCCGCCGCAAAGGTGACGCGCATCTCGTCGAGCAGCGGGAGCGGCGCGATGCCGAGCTGGGCTGCCTACCGGGCCAACGCGAGGAAGACTGGAGCCTAGAGGCTGTCTCGGATCTGTTTTTTACCGCGCGCGGCGTCAACAAGAAGTCGGCCGCTGACATCGCCGCGCGACTGGAGACCACCGTCCGCCTGATTGGGCGCGATACGCCCGTCAACGCGATCGGGCCCAAGCTCATCCAGTCGGCCATCCAGGCGCGGCGGCTAGAGTTGTCGCGGCGCGGGCGCCCGCTTTCAAACGCTACGATAAACCGAGATCTGATCGATCAGACTCTGCGGCCGATGCTGCGCTTTGCCGCGCACAATCTCGAAATCCCCATCAAGCCGATCATTTGGCGTGAACTGCGCTTGCCTGAATCGATGGGGCGAACGCGGACGTTCAAGGCCCAAGAACTGGCCGCCTGGCGCGCCAACCTCCCGGTCTGGCATCAGCCGATCTTTGACTTCATTGTTCGCTACGGCGTTCGTCTGAACGAAGCGTTCTTTCATTGCGATGCGGTGGACCTTGAGCATGGCGAGGTCGTGCTTCGCGCGCGCAAGGCTGGTGGTGACCATGTTATTCCGCTGCTGCCGGAGGATGTCTGCGACCTCTCAGCGAGGATCCGAGACGCGCGCGCCGCCGGTATCGATACGCCATGGCTTCGGCAGATGAAGGACGGCAGCCTGCGCCCAGTCCGCTACAGGGGTTTTGCGTGGGCGTCCCGCAAGGCGCTTGACAAAGCCGGGATCGCCGACGCTCGACCTGTGCATGATTTGCGGCACCACGCGGCAACGCAGATCACGCGGCGAGCGGGGCTTAAGACAGCGCAGATGGTTTTGGGTCACGCCTCTATCATCTCGACGCAGCGCTACGCCCACCCAAATCGTGACGATATGCTTGCCGCGCTCGCCGGGCCTGGGCCGTCGGGGGAGGGGCGAGAGCACTAGGTTCGGGCAGGCAGCCAGGCGTAGAAGAGTTTGCTTTCACGCTGGCGAGGACAAAGGTTGGTGGGAATGGTGCGGGCGGCCGGGGTCGAACCGGCATAGCCTTTCGGCTGACGGATTTTCGTACCACTTCGGCTTTCGCCGCCGCAGGCCCGCAGACCGCGTTTGTGGTCTGGACTATCCCTTCGCCGTGCCTCGAAGCGAGGTTTAGGCGCCGCCCGTCTAGTCTCTACACCTTCCCCAGAGGGGCTTGGCTCGGGATCGCCATTTTACAGGGTTCCCCGAATTTGAACGGTTCTACGTCCCGGATTTCCCCGAGCGCACTCAATCCTTGGTTTAAGTCCGTTGCGTCTACCAGTTTCGCCACGCCCGCTTAAAGCCGAGCCGAGCTATAGTCGGACTGGCGCATGGCGTCGAGCCGTGATCCTCCCCCGAGAAAGTGGACGGGGTTAAGCCGCTCTGCGTTCCATTTCGGCGGGGCTGATATAGCCCAG
>NCDQ01000641.1 GCA_002280275.1 Caulobacter vibrioides
CCACCTGATCTGCCAGAGCTTCAACGACGTGTTCTCCAAGTACGGGGACAAGACGCCGATCTTCGACAACATGCACATCACCGCCACCTTCGCGACCTCGGAGCCTACGAGCATCGACAAGGTGATCCGGCGCGCCGGCAAGGCGCTGGAGATGCGCGAGAGCTACAGCGATCCGCGCAGCATCTTCGGCAGCTCGCACCGCTCGACCTCCCAGAGTGAGCACGAGCGCTACATCCTGACCGAGGACCGGGTCCGCGAGCTGGACGACGACCAGCAGTTCCTGTTCGTGAACAACACCAAGCCGATCCGGGCGGAGAAGATCCGCTACTACGACGAGCCGTTCTTCAAGGCGCGGACGGGGGACTATTTCCACGGCGTGCCCGCCAAGTACGAGCAGCGGCCGGGTACGGCTGACCTGCCAGGGCCCGCTCAGATCGACTGGCTTGGGGTTCGCGCGGCAGAGCCGGCCCCGGCCGGCCTGAAGGGTGTCGTGCCGCCGCCTGCGCCCGAAGAGACGGATGATGGACCTCAGCCCGCCGGCGACAGCGGGCAGGGCCTCCACGCCCCGGTCTCGAGCCTGCGATGGACTGGCGACGACGATGACGACGGCAGCCTTGGCTGACGGACCTGCCGAGACGCCGACGCCCCCATGTCTCCAATTGAATTGGTTTTCAAATGCCGCAGCACCACCCCGTCGTCACCGACCGCAAGGTCGCCGCGCTGAAGCAGGCTATGGGCCCGGTGATCGCCAGCGCGCTCGCCGACCGCATGGTAGTGGAGGTCATGGTCAACCCGGATGGCAAGATCTGGGTGGACCGGATCGGGGAGGGGAGGTCGTTCACCGGCCAGAGCCTGGCCAGCGCCGACGCTGATCGGATCCTGCGGCTGCTGGCCGATCATGTGGGCGAGGTGGTCACCCGAGACCGGCCTCGGGTCAGCGCCACGCTTCCGGAGACCGGGGAGCGGTTCCAAGGCGCCTTCATGCCCATCGTATCCAGCCCCGCGTTCGCGATCCGCAAGCGGCCAGAGGTGGTGTTCACCCTGCCAGAATATGTGGACCAGGGGATCATGACCGAGCACCAGGCGCAGGTGATCCGCGCGGCGGCGACGGGGCGTCAGAACATCCTGATCGTTGGCGGTACGGGCTCGGGCAAGACAACGCTCGCTAACGCCATCCTGGCGGAGCCGGCCTTTGCCCAGGACCGCGTGGTGCTGATCGAGGACACCGCTG
>NCDQ01000642.1 GCA_002280275.1 Caulobacter vibrioides
TGGCGATGCGCCCTTGGACCTGAGAATCCGCGCCAGGTTCAGCCGAAGGTCGGCCGCGCCGCGATCCTGACCGGTCAGCTTGCCGAAATAGCCGCAGGGCGAGCGGACCTCCGGGTCCTCGACGGCGATGGCCAGCATAACCAGCACGCGGATCCCATGCTTGCGCCAGCCCCACAGGGCGGTCTGGTCATTGTTCCGCTCGGGCTGGGGGAGCAGTTCGGCTGCGGCGGCCGCCACGCGCGCGGCGTCCTCTGGCGTGGCGCCGGCCGGGTTGGCCAGCAGGGCAGGGGTGACCAGCGGGGCCAGGGACGGACAGACCAGGGCGGCCGTGCGAAGCTCGGCACGGACCATTTCGGCGTACACCGACGGGTCCGGTTTTCCGCTGACGAAACCGCTGGCTCCCCCTGGAGAGCCATTGGCGCTGACCGGTCCGGTGCGCTGGCGTGAGCCCGAGTCTCGTTCGGCCTTGCCGATCTCGGACCGCGGAGCGGGCCGACCTGGCGAACCATGTCGCGGCGCAGCCGCGTCCTTTCCTCGTACAGAAGAACTGGAGTTCTCATGGGACTGTTCTAGGCGCCGGGATTCCGGCGCCCGGGCGCTATATTTCATCGGGAAGGCGACGGCTTCCGAATACATCGCCCTACGGGCGGCCGCGGCCTCGCGGATCGCCGCGTCCACCGCCTCCAGTTCGTCGAGGCGGGCCATCAGCGGGCGCAGGTCGTAGGCCTCCAGCCCGGCCGGCCGGTTGGCCCGGGTATAGTCGCGCACCATGTAGCCAGCGGCCTCGAGCGCGCGCCGGTTGGCCCGGGCCTGGCTCTCGCTGCAGCCCAGGTATTCGGCCACCAGGCTGGTCGACGGCCAGACGCAGGCGATGTCCTGCTCCAGGCGGTCCTGGTTCAGGTGCTCGACATAGAGCAGCAGGGTCAGGCGCTGCGGCGCGCTGAGGCCAGGCGTGCCTTTCAGGACGGCGGCGGCGACACGGGCGATGCTCTCGCCCGGGCGCCAACGCCAGGCCTCGGCCTCGGCGCAGACCTGGTCGAAGTTGTCTGCGCGCTTGGCGAAGCCTGGCCGCCATTCGTCGGAATGGGCGGTCTGCATGGTGGTCCCTTCAATGGGACGAGCCGCTTGATCCGGGCCAAGATCGCCGAACGCGGGGCAAAGCTTCCCCGTCTGGTCCTTGACGCGCCTTACGACGCCCCATACCTTGGACCAGTCAATTCGCCGCCTTCCA
>NCDQ01000643.1 GCA_002280275.1 Caulobacter vibrioides
CGCGGCGCAGACGCGCGCCCATAGCGAAATTCCGCATTGAGATCCCCTTCCTCCCGAAAGCCCGTTTGACGACAGGCAGCCTTGCTTCTTGGCGCCGCCCAATCTGGTAGCGCTACCAGACACTCTCGCGAAACCACGTGGTCGTCAATAGGTCAGACGACTGAGGTCTGACCTTTTTGGTGCAGGGGACAGATGTCTGCAGCCTGTGAAAGGCCCTCAATATCCTGAGACTTTGCGGCTCAAACCGCCGAAACAGAGCTGAAGGGTCCCCATTCCGGGATCATTCGCCCCCGCTCGGCGGGGGCGCGATGACGGCGCATGCCGGGCCAATAGTCCTGACCACTTTGGAAGGCAAGCGGTGTCTATTGCCGAAACTGTCCAGGCCATTTCACGCCTTAGCGCGCGTCGTCAAGCGCCGGCGGCCTGTGCGGGTGGTCAGGCGCGCGGGTTCGGCGGGGTCGCGCTGGCGCGGGCCGCCCGATAGGCGCCATGCCCGCGGGTGACCCGCCGCAGCGAGGCCGGATAACGATGCAGCTGGCTCTCGGGCCGGATGGGCCGCGCCACCAGCCCGCCGCCGCAATCGGGGCACAGGTCCTCGAAGCGCTCGGCGCAGTCCATGCAGAAGGTGTGCTCGAAGGTGCAGATTCGGGCCGCCTCGCTGCCCGGCGGCAGATCGCGGTCGCAGCATTCGCAATTGGGACGCAACTCGAGCATGGGCCACCCTCCCGTGATCGTCGCGCTTCGATAGGCTGGAAGCCTTGCACCATAAGGGCTTTGGCCGCCGTCGCGCGAGGGCGTGCGTTCACCGATCACGGGAATGTGGTGGTGCGGCGAAAGCCCGTGATCAACAGGGGTTGACCCCCTCCCCCCCAGGCCCTAGACACCGCGCCGTTTGCGCGGCGGACGGGCCCAAAGCCCGTCCGCTTTCTTGCAAGAAGACGCCCCGCCGCGCGGGGGCCGGACGGGGGTTACCCCGGGTCCGTCTTTTTGCGAAAATGACCGCCCAATTCCGGGCCCAACCGCGTTCAGGAGCGCTCCATAGAATGTCCCAAGACCTTCTCCCCGGCGTGACTGGCGTGTTGGCCCTGGCCGACGGCACGATCCTGCAAGGCGTGGGCTGCGGCGCGGTCGGCGACGCGGTCGGCGAGGTGTGCTTCAACACCGCCATGACGGGTTATCAGGAGATCCTGACCGACCCCTCTTACATGGCCCAGATCATCGCCTTCACC